>JAYWIG010000027.1:0-5181 GCA_043789035.1 Betaproteobacteria bacterium | reverse complement strand
TTGTTTACCTTTAGTAAGACTGTAGAGCCTCGCTTATTGGTTAAAAGCGGCATGACAAAAGCAACCGGATTAATGTTTGTGAATGGCCAGTTATATCTGGCCGCTGCTAGGATTGTGAGTTCGGCTGAAGCGAGTGAAAAGTTTGTGTTGATTGCCGCTACCCGAGTTTCTAAGCTGTTAGCAGATGATGCTGACTTTAGAAACCTGCCTCCCTACGTGTTGGCGCTGAAGCGCGATATTGAAGTCGCAAAAGTTGTAGGCCACAGTTCGACTATCGCCAAAGAATTTGCTGAAGCTGCCCTTGCTGCAGATGCTAGCCAATGGCAACGGCAAACTATACTAAATGACCCTAGGTTGTCGCTTGAGATTTATTCTCCGGTAGATAAGCCGTTGCGAGATATCTTGATTGGCGCCGCCGTAGAAACTGGTATTGCATTGGCGCTCATTATTGCAATGTGCTTCGGTGTAGCGTTTTGGTGGGGAAGGCGAGTGACAACTCCTATCAACAATATTCAATCGGGTATTAAGCGCATTGCAGACGGCGATTACAAGCCTTTATCCAATGTTAGTAGCTCTAAAGAAATTAGTTTACTCGCTGAATCGTTTAATTTAATGGCCGAGGGTATGCGCCAACGCGAAAAAGGAATGATGAATGTAGCCTATCGTGACCCACTGACAAATTTGCCTAATCGTGCTTTGTTTGGTACCCGTCTCCAAGAAGCGATTGCGCGTTACAGGCAGGGTTCCAAAGGGATTTCGACCCTACTGATAGATATCGATAACTTCAACATGATTAATGAATCATTTGGCCAAGTCGCTGGTGATCAAGTGCTCAAGGAAACTGCCGCACGTTTTCGGCAAGTACTTCGAAATGCCGATAGCCTGTTACGAGTCGAAGCAGTCAACACTAAAGACGGCAATTTGACGATTGCGCGAATGGGCAGCAGTGACTTTTGCATATTGCTACAAAACTGCGACGCAGAGCAAGCTCGCAAAGTAGCACTACGGCTTCGGGATGCGTTGGAGCAAGCGTTTGATTTTAGAGGCCAAGTCGTGGAAGCCGCTGGTCGCATCGGTATTGCCTCTTTCCCTGAGCATGCAGCCGACGCCGTCGGTTTAATGTCGTGTGCAGACGCGGCTTTGGCAAAGTCCAAGTCATCCTCAGGCGCAATTTGTGTTTTCGATCCAGAAGCAGAAAAGCACCGAGAGCTACAGCTTTCCTTGCTGATCGATTTGAAGCGTTCGCTTGAACGCGATGAGCTTGCCTTGGTGTTCCAACCAAGGGTGTCATTAGCAGAAAAAGCGCCTCTCATGGTTGAGGCCTTATTGCGCTGGGAGCATCCTGAGCGCGGATTGATTAACCCTAATGATTTTGTTCCTTTTGCAGAGAAAACAGGTTTTATTACACTCATGACGCGTTGGGTAATTGATCAAAGTTTGAAGCAAGTTAATCTTTGGCAAAAAGAAGCCATAACCGTTGAAGTATCGGTCAATGTAAGTTTGCGTGATTTGTCGGATAAAGACTTTCCAACATTTGTGGTGTCGCGCTTGCGAGCACACAAAATTGCGCCGCAGCGTTTGACTCTTGAAGTACCTGATAAGGTGCTTGCCTTGGGTTATGAGCGAATTTTGCCGCAGCTGACGATCTTGGCTGGTGTCGGTGTCAAGATTGCGATTGACGATTTCAGTGGCGGCTTTGTATCGTTGCAATATTTGCGTGAAATGAAAGCGAGCTCTGTAAAAATTGATCGTACTTTCATAAACTCGCTAATGAAAGATAAGCCTAGAGCAATCTTGGTGAGTTCGGCGATTGCGCTTAGCCATTCGATGAAAATGACCGTAGTTGCACAAGGTGTTGAGGATATTGAAACCATGGCACTATTACGCAGACTAAAATGCGATTTTGCTCAAGGGTACTACTTCGGAAAACCGCTCGAGGCAGTCGAATATAAGCGCTGGGTACAACACCAAGCAGAGAAATATCAAAACGACGAAAAAGCCGCAATGAGCGAAGTTTAAAAGTTGAATTTGTTTGGGTGTATCACTTGAACGTTGAACAGCTTCTTTAGCTTCGGAGCCATGGCAAGTAAATGGCGATCTTTGCTGATCAACACTGCCTTGGTAGCAACCAAAAGATCCACAAACATTTGATCATCTCTGTCTTTGCATTGCGGAAGCGGCAGTGGGCCAATTTCGGGTTTTGGCTGAACTAATACCAATCTGTCGTACTCGGCCATCATGGCCTCTATAGAGCCAAATGGCGAGCGTGCGATAAACTTGCGTCCGACCGATTGCCGATTAAGAACATCGAGCAACTCTGAGCGCATGTGCTCAGTACCAAAAAATTGAAACTCACCCGCTTCAAACCCTGCTTTGAATTTAGTAATTGTGTTGTCATTAAAGAGCAGCCAGTCCAGCCAAACGTTGCAGTCAAGAATAAAGATCATTATGAGGAACTTAAATTGATTTATCTGTTGTCGCCAGCCAAGACGCTTGATTATCAAACTCAGCAGAGTTCCACTTTTCAAGCATTCGAGCCGACCTTGCCGCGATTCCCCAAAGAATCGCTTGCGCTTGCCAAACAATTACGCAAAGTTAAAGTCGACGGCCTTATGGCATTAATGGATATTAGCTTGCCGCTGGCCCAGCTAAACGTCGAACGATTTAAAAGTTTTTCGGCTGATTTCACTGAAGCGAACTCTAGGCCGGCAATCCTAGCGTTTAATGGCGATGTGTATGACGGCTTAAAGGCCCCTAGCTTGAGCGAAGATGACGTCAAATGGGCTCAGATTCATGTTCGTATGCTTTCGGGCTTGTATGGGCTTCTACGGCCGTTAGATTTAATGCAACCATATCGCTTAGAAATGGGTACTCAATTTGAGAATAAAGCGGGCAAAAATCTGTACGCGCTTTGGTCAAGCAAAAATGCGCCTTTGATTAACAAGGATCTGGCCGACGTGGCTGGAGACACAATCATCAACCTAGCTTCGGACGAGTACTTTAAATCGGTCGACATCAAAAAGCTCAAAGCGAAAGTGGTTCAGCCTGTGTTTCAAGAACGGAAGAAGGCTGCAGGCCTGACAAGCCCTTACAAGGTCGTTAGCTTTAATGCAAAGCGAGCTAGAGGCCTGATGGTAAGGTATGCAATTGAAAACCGTATTGCATCATCCAAACAAGCAAAAGCCCTCCAGAATTTCTCCGTGGAGGGCTATTGTTTCGCACCAGAAGCATCAACTGATGCTAAGTGGTTTTTTCGTCGCGAAGTTTAAGCTTATTGTTAAGGTTACTGTGCTGGATAAATATCTACTCGGCGTGATTGCTTGTCCTCCGGTCCGCCGCCATCAGTACTCTGAGGTTTCACCATTACGATGCGGTCTTCTGGAACACCTGCAGAAAGAAGTAATTCTCGCGCACCCAATGCACGATTTTTAGCAAGTAGAGCATTGGCCGCTGGGTCACCGGCTTTGTCATGGTAGCCAGAAACGCCGATTTTTGTATTGGGGCTGGTTTTTGACCAAGCTACAACTGCTTCGAGCTGCTTTAAAGCGTCTGCGGGCAAGTTGATCTTTCCGGACTCGAAAAACAGGCTTGCTGTTTCAGGATAGCCAGCACCTGTTGCTAGCGCAGGTGCAGTATCAACCTCTGTAATTGCTTTGCTAGGAGCCGCAACTGTTGCCGCTGCTACGGTTTGCGTAGGTTTTGCGTCACTGCTTGATGTCGTCGCCCAGCCTGCCATCCACAAAGAGACTGCAATTGCTACTACAACCGCTAACGCCAAAATCCAACCAACCATGCGGTTCTCGTCGTGGTCTTGCTCATCATTCATCGTGCTAACTCCAAAGGTAGATATGTAAAACTCAAGATTATAAAGGGCTAAGCCAACGGGAGACTAAATCACAATCGGCTCTGGCTCTATTAAGACATGAAATTTATCGTTTACGCTGGCTTGAATATCAAGCGCCAGGCGCCAAATTTCTTTGCCGGTGGCTATACCGTAGTTAACGAGCACCAAGGCGTGGTCTTTATGTACGCCGGCATCGCCGCGCCGAAAACCTTTCCAGCCTGCTTTGTCGATCAGCCAACCAGCAGAGATCTTTTGCTGACTTTCATCATCGGTAACTGGGTATGCTTGAAGTGTAGGATGATTGATTCGCAGCTCAGCAAGCTGGGCATTTGAAATTTTTGGGTTTTTAAAGAAACTCCCGGCACTACCGATCAGGGCAGGATCAGGTAATTTGCTTCGGCGAATGCTTTTGACCGCTTCTGCGACTTGCGAATGAGTAGGTTGTGCTTGGCCTTGCTGGGCTGCAAGTTTTAGAGCCTCAGTTTTTAGGTCGCCATAGCCGAGCTCGATAACAGCTGTTTCATCCAAAATAAAACTTACTTCAGTAATAAGCCATTGGCGCATGTCGGGGCGCTTAAAAACACTGTCGCGATAAGCAAAGGCGCAGTCCTGTTTCGTGAACGTTTGCGTTACGCCAGTGGCTAAACTGAAAGCTTTTAACTCATGAAAGGATTGGCACATTTCTATGCCATAGGCACCGATGTTCTGAATCGGGCTCGCTCCAACAGAGCCCGGAATTAGACTAAGGTTCTCTAGCCCGAACAAACCTTTGACCGTCATCGTATCGACAAAGTCAGCCCAATTCTCTCCTGCGCCAGAGGTGACTTTGTGTTTTCCTGCTGGCAAAGGTTCGATCTGTAAACCTTTGAGTTTATTACGCACGACTAAGCCGTCGAAGTCTTGGGTGAATAAAACATTGCTAGCGCCACCGAGGATCAAGTATTCTTCATTGGATGTGGCTTTTGCGAGCGCTGCAAGTTGTTCGATTGAATTCAATTCGAACACCTTTTTTGCTCTAGTCGCTATACCAAAGCTATTGGAGATTAGGGCGTTGGCTGCACCCATGAACGCATTGGGGTCGATCTGAGTCACTTGCTGCCGCGCTTATGAAGGCAGGTAAGAAAGGCGAACGTAGATTGGTGCGTAGGCATCAGCCTGAGTTATTTCGATTAATGACTCTTTGGCCAGTTCCAGCATGGCAACAAATGTCACAACCAGTACTTGTTTACCTTTGCCAACATCGAAGAGATCGTGAAATTCAGCGAATTTGCGCGATTGTAATAAGCGCAGCATGTTGGTCATGTACTCACGAACCGAAAGCTCTTCACGAGTAATTT
>JAYWIG010000026.1:0-20415 GCA_043789035.1 Betaproteobacteria bacterium | reverse complement strand
AAGTGATGTTCTCTGAAGTCATCGTGACCAAATCATGGTCAATACCAATTTCGCCAACTTCGTTAATCACCACTGCCACTCGGTTCATATCCGGGTGTTGAACCAATTTCCCTATCAACGTGGTTTTGCCGCTGCCTAAAAAACCAGTGACAAGGGTGACCGGGATTTTCCCGGCCAATGAATCTCGATCAGAGCTCACAGGTTAAATATTCATTTCAAGAATATAGAGGCCACCTGTAAACCGATCAACCGTATACACGATGCGATTTTCATCAACATATACATCATTCAATTGAATCGCCCCCGCTGGTGAAAGCTTGGGCGCGCCCGGCACGTAGTAAGCGATTTCCTGCACCTGATAAGGATTCGACGTATCGTAAACGCGTACACCGGCATTAAAGAATGTGCCGATGATGATGGTGTCGGATCGGAACGATGTGGGGATGGGTAAATTCTCATGCAAGTTGTGGGCACCAAAGCGCCCACCGCGCTTCGCAAACGCTTCCACGGGTGGTGCTGGAAAGGTACTGATTGGTACCGGGTTAGCTTCATTTCGAGCATCCACTACCCAAACAAGTTTTGGCCAATCTTCGCCGTTATCAAGCACACACTCGTCGCTCACAATCCACAAACCGCGATCAAACAACGGCAATACGGTATGCGTAAAACCATTGAATGGCGGTGAATGATTCCATTTCGAAACCACCTTGATATTGCTCTTGTCGGCAATATCAAGCACCACTGCACCACCATCGATGTAACCGACAAAAGCACGATCTGGCCGCTCAGGAAAAACATTGGTATTGTGGGTACGAAAGCCCATGTCGAAAGGTGCTGGCAACCTCGCCGGTGACGGCGCTTCATCTCCCTCTCTCGTTCCTGGATACCACCAGCGCCCGACCTCAAAAGGTTTCGCTGGGTTCGAAACATCGAGAATACGATAGAACTGATCATCGAGGGGGTTACGCGGTTGAAAATCAGACGAACCCGCCGACATATGTAGGTACTTTTCTTCGACAAACCAGACGGCATGAACACCACGAGAATGTGGCCCTGAGCAATCGAAATGCGAAATCAATTTAGGATGCTCAGGGTTACTAATATCGAACAAATCAACCCCCGCAGGCTTTAAGCCAACGGTTTGGGTTTGATAAGCCACCGCCATCACGTTGCCGACCACATCTAAAGAGTTTGAGCGCACCTTGGCATGCGGCAAATCAGTTTGCACAATCAGCTTTGGGTTTCGAGGGTCGGTGACGTCAACCCCCGAAAAGTTCTTTGGTGCCGATTCGTGAGCCAACCAAAGAATGCGGCGTCCATCATTGGTTTTCTGTATCGCCATACCTTCGCCCAGACCACCAAAACCAGCAAGCTCGTGGTGAGCGAGCAACTTCATATTGAGGGCGAGTGTTTGGTCTGCGCGCGAAGCGCTACTTGGGGCTGTCAGAGGATTTGTCGGCATAGTCATGGTTTAGTTCTATTAATTAATTCTGTTAATTTATCAGTTGATAATATAAACTAAAGTTGTTCAAGCAAAGTACGTAGTTTAAAAGTACAGAATATTTTAGGAGACACTTATGCATTCTGGTTCTAGAAAACGTTTCTTGTTGCGCTCAATTATGTGCGCAGCCCTTGGTTTTTGCGCACTCGGCGCTCAAGCACAAGCCCCAGCATTTCCCACCAAGCCCGTAAGACTGGTAGTGACATACCCACCCGGTGGAAGTTCTGACCTGATGGCCCGCATCATCGGCTTAAAGCTTAGTGCACTTTGGGGCCATCAAGTGATTATCGAGAGTAAACCGGGTGCGGCTGGGGCCATCGGCATGGAGTTTACCGCGCGCGCACCCAATGATGGCTACACCTTTGTCGTTGGCAATCTTGGGCCAGCGCTGGTGAACCCACTGATCAGCAAAGTTCCGTACAGTATGGAGAAAGATTTCATCGCCGTATCGCTTACTGCAACGGGCCCGAACGTTTTAGTCGTACCGACAGCATCACCTTATAAAACTGTTGCCGAACTCATTGCTGCGGCGCGTGAAAAACCGAATGCACTCAATTTTGGGACGAGTGGGCCAGGCAGCATGGCACATCTGGGTGGCGAAATGATGATGCGGCAAGCCAAAATAAAAATGATCGGGGTTGGTTATAAAGGCGGCGGTCTAGCCGTGAATGACTTACTCGCAGGGCACTTGAATATGATGGTGTCGGACATCTTGCCTGTATCGCAACATATCAAAGTCGGAAAGTTGCGGCCGTTAGCTAGTACGGGTGCGAAGCGCTCTGCCCTCATGCCAGACGTACCCACGTTTTCAGAAGCCGGCGTGAGCGGTTTAGTAGCAGAAAATTGGTGGGGGGTTTATTTGCCAGCCGGCACCCCGAAGGGGATTGTGGATATATTTCAAGCTTCGCTCGCTAAAATTATGGTGGATCCGGATCTGAAAGAACGGTTTGCTGCACTCGGCGTCGAGCCTCAGTCGACTACGCAAGAAGAGTTCCGGGTGTTTTTAGCGGCTGAAAACGCCAAGTACTCAAAATTAATCGCGGACAATGGCATCAAGGCTGAATAAAGAAACCGTAAAAGCAAGGCTATCGCCTTTAGAACGAGAAGCACTTATTGTCGAAGGCGCCATCAGTTACTTTGCAGAGGTCGGTTTTTCTGGCCAAACACGTGAACTATCGAAGCGGTTGGGTATTACTCAGCCGCTTCTTTACCGCTACTTTTCGAACAAGCAGGCACTCGTCGATAAGGTTTATGAAACTGTTTTCGAAGGGCGCTGGAACCCTATTTGGTTAAAGCTTTTACAAGATCGATCTGTGCCATTGCGAGATCGATTGATCGAGTTTTATCGCCAGTACTCAGAAGCGACTTACCAACCCGATTGGATTCGTATTTACATGTTTTCTGGTTTAACCAACCCATCGTTAAACCAGCGCTACATCAAATTAATTCGAAAGGAATTGATGCCTGTGCTGTGTCGCGAAGTTCGGCACTACTGCAAACTTGAAACTTCCACTACCGTCTCGGATGACGAAATGGAGTTTGTTTGGAATTTGCACGGCGGCATTTTTTACTATGCCGTACGCCATCATGTTTATCAAATCAAAATGCCAGTGCCGTTGATGAGCAAAGTGGAATTTGCGGTCGATAACTTTTTGGCCGGCGCTAAAAGTGTTTACCCAGCACTCTTAGCGTCGAACAAACCAGTTAAGACAAAAACTAAGACTGCTTAGTTAAGTCGATTTAGTTAAGTCGATTTAGTCAAGCGCTCTAGCACTGCGTATACGGCAGCGGTGTCGTCCATCGCATGGCCCATCGCCATGGCAGCGTTGTAAATTGGCATCGTCGTAGCGAACAAGGGTGCCGGGGTATCGGTTGCTTGCAACGCATCATTAATGAGCCGCATATCTTTTTGCCACACAGACACTTTCATTGTCGCTTCGGCCCAAGACCGTTTCACCATTGCTGGCCCGCGGACTTGAAACATGCGCGAACCACCGGCACCATCCGCGACAACTTTCACAATCATATCAGCGTCTAATCCAGAACGAACACCCATTAAAATAGCTTCCGCTGTCGACACATTATGAATTGCAACCAATAGGTTGGCGACGAGTTTCATACGAATACCATTACCAAAGGCACCCACGTCGTAACGGGCACGAGCAAAGCCTTCGAATACGGGAGCGAACGCTTTGATTGCTTTGGCATTACCGCTTGCATATATTGAAAGGTCACCGGTAACGGCTTGGGCACCCGTACCTGAAAGCGGGCAGTCTAATAGCGTGATCTTGTGCTTCGCCAGAAGCGCGAACGCTTTCAATTTGGCAGTCTCGGGTAAGGTACTTGTTTCGGCAATAATCAGGCCACTCGGTTTGGCGGCAACCAGCTCTTCGCAAATACTCTCAAGTGCTTTTTCACTCGGCAGTGAAAAGATCATTCGATCACATTGGGCAGCAACTTCTGTCACCGATTTGCAAGGTGTGCCACCGGCTTTTTTCAGCTTATTGCGCGCAGCGGCGACTGGATCAAAGCCGTAGACCTTAAACCCCGCTTTAACCAGATTGGCAGACATGGCCGAACCCATAATGCCCAGCCCGATCACGCCAACAGTCGATAAATTCTTGGTAACCATTTAAGCGCCCTTCCCGATGGCTGCATTGACTCGGGGCATCACTTGTTCTGCCATCAATTGCATTGAGCGCTTAGCCAAAGTAGGGTCTATCCAATCATGACAGGCATACAACAAGGTACCGAAATCACCCACTTGTTCGCGGAACGCTAATAGCTGATCAACCACAGAATCTACTGTGCCTGCCAAGACTAATCGTTCGGTCACGTAATCGGCGGTAATCGTTTCATTAGGCATATCGGGGTCGGTTTTAAAAAGGTTGCCACGCCCTCCTGCACCCACTAGCTTTCGTATCAATTGTTTGAAATAAAAATGATGCGGGCCTTGCGCGCCGTGGCCATAAGCTTTTGCCGTAGCGGCATCATCGGCTACAAAAATGCTTTTTGCAACGCGCCATTCAGCAGGTGAAGCCACCGCGCCAACTGCAGCGCGCCCTTCGACATATTTGGGCCAATGGCTCTTCACCCATTCAGGCATTAAGAAGTTCGCCGATATTGGTTGCCAACCACGCTTGGCCATTTCAGCGACTCCTTGAGAATGCGGTGCAACGGCTGTACCGACGATCAGAGGATGAGGCTTTTGGTAAGGCTTCATGATGAAACCTTGGCCAATTTCAGGAATCATGGTGCGGCCTACTGACACATTCCAGTACTTACCTTCGATGTTGTACGGCGGCTCTGATTCCCAAATCTTCAGTACAGTATTAATGCACTCAACAAACATCTCATTACGGTTAGTACCGAAGTTACCAAATGCCTCAGCGTCAGACATTAAGCCGCCGGGGCTAATGCCCATAATGAAGCGGCCTTTCAACATGTGATCCAACATAGCGGCGTTCGCCGCAACACCCGCCGGGTGACTATTAGGCAAATTCAATGTGCCAGTGCCCAACATGATCTGCTTAGTTTCGTAGGCAAGACTGGCCAAAAACATCATCGAAGACGTAATAATTTCCGCAGCGTCGGTCACATGCTCGCCGATGTAGGCTTCACAAAACCCAAGCTGATCGGCCAGAATGACGGCATCTCTATCCTCTTGCAACGCCTCCGCAACATCGCGCCCAGGAGGATGAATGGGCATCATAAACATTCCGAGTTTCATAAGTGACTTCCGATATCAATAGGTTGAACGTATTTGCCATTAAAAAAGAGTAGCGGTTCGACGCTCGCATACTCATAGCGGTTAACTTGACCAAGAAACAGCACATGGTCACCGACGGTTTGCTCGCTCACCACTGTGCACTCCAAAGTTGCCGCGCAATCAACTAGTACGGGTGCACCATACTCGGTTTGGCGCATTGCTACTCCAGAGAATTTGTCGGAACTCGCTTTAGAGAATCGTTGCGAAAGTGCCTGCTGCTGCAAGCCAAGAACGTTCACCACGAAATGCCCAGCGTCTCGAAAAACCCTTAAACTGGGCGACGCGAGTGCTAAGCTCCATAAAACTATCGGTGGCTCCATCGACACAGTGTTAAATGAATTAGCAGTTACGCCAGCAAAGGCACCATCGGACGCAACCGCTGTCATGACGGTAACGCCAGTGCCAAACTTCGAGAAAGCTTTGCGCAAATCTTTGGTATCAAAGGCGGGTTGCCTTTGCGGGATACTGTCGGTAACTAGTTGGCTGGGCATGTACGGTATCGATTGGGGGCGGACAAACTGTCAATCTGTTAAGTTTATCACTTGATAAATAAAAGGCAAGAATGCAGTACTCCACAGCCATGGAAAGGCAGGAAATGAAGCTTACGCAGCAGAAGTTATAGGGTAATTCTCTAGAGCCAGCACAGCCTCAGGGTTCAAACTCTGAATTGGAACTTAACGGTCCTGCGGAATGCCGCCAGAAATTTGAACAGACACATACCAGCGCAAAAAGTAAACGGATTTGAACCACCTACGGTCAACTTGATTTATATCAAATGACCCGTTTTAACCAAGATAGTGGTGCCTTCAACGCTAAATGGCTGATGCGCGCTCATATGCGGGCTTCTGATCCACGTGCCTGCTTCGTAGCGACCATGCTCGTCTTGAAAGACGCCCAATAAAACATATATTTCTTCACCTCCATAATGGCGGTGTGGGTTGAAGTAAGTGTTAGGTGCCCAACGAACTAACGCTGTATGTTGCCCACCAAACTCCGCTAACGGCATCACGGTAAGGCCTTTAACCATACCGGGATACCAAGGGTTTTCGGCCGTGTATTGAACAACGCGCGTTTGATCGGACGCATCAAGATGGCGCAGTTTCACGAGCAGCGTGCACCCTTTGCTTGATGCCGGGCTATGCGCACTACCCGGCGGGTTTTTAATGTAGCTTCCTGCCGGATATGTGCCATGTTCGTCTTCAAAAACGCCGTCGAGAACAAATATTTCTTCGCCTAGATCATGATGATGCTCCGCAAATGTTGCGCCAGCGGCATACTGAACTATCGACGTTGCACGGGCTTTTTCTGCCCCATTGCGCTCGATCAATTTTCGTTGGACACCAGCTGCTGGGGAATCAGCCCAATGTAGCGCGTTGGTATTCACAACAGCGCGTAGGCTGAGGTCTGCATTTAGTAAAGTTATTTGCATTGCTGAAGCGTTTCCAAAAATAGTGATACACCGGTCTTTAGTTTATTTGATCACTGCGGTTTTGCCCAACAGCACTAGGCCCATTCCGCCCAATATCGTTACGCAGTCTAAAAGAACGGCCGCAGTCACCGGCTCTTGCAGTAAGACGGCTCCCGATAGCACCGTGATTACCGGAACGCTGAGTTGAATAGCTGCAGCATTGGTTGATCCAAGGCTGGGCAAGACGTGATACCAGATCGCGTATCCGATGCCCGAAGTGAGTGCTCCGGAGAGTAGCGCATAGAACAACCCACTGTGCGAGATCGAAAGTGATGAGTACTGCGTTAGAACAAGCGCAGCTGCCATGGGCAATCTCCGCATGAAATTATTTCGTGTCGTTTGTAAAGGCTGGGAGGCCTTTCGCCCTAACAGAGAGTAAACACCCCAGGCGATTCCAGCAGAAAGCATCGCTATCGCACTAGCTGCAGAAGGTGTGGAAACCGTCGGTACTGTTAGTAGCAACATGCCCAATATGGCCAAACCAAAACCTAACCACTGCGATGGTCGTAGCGTTTCGCCTTGCCATAGCGCAAATAACACCATCGTCAATTGCACTGCACCAAATAAAACTAGCGCCCCAGTCGCCGCTGTCATGCGCAAATAGGCCCACGAAAATCCTGCAGCATAAACGAAGAGAGCCATCGCGCTTAGCCAAGGCAACCAACAGTTTGAACTGGGCTCGATGGATGTTGGCGTTGTGCCCGAGGTAGTGCCTGAATTAGTGCTTAAAGTAGAGCTTTTAGGCAACCACCAAACTAACAATAACAACATTGTCGCTGCAGAAGCTAGTCTTACCGCCGTGAAACTGGCTGCGTCGATTGCACTGGTAGCTAGAGCCAAGCGATTTAGCAGTGAATTACCTGCAAAAGCCATCATCGCCAAGCAAACCCAAGCATACCCTGCGTAACCTTTATAACCTGCAGCCAATTTCATTTCATCAATCTATGTTATTTAGTTCCGATCTGCCATCACACCGCCATCTACATCCCAAACGGCACCCGTAACCCACGCAGCCTGTTCGGAAAGCAAAAAGGCTACTACATTGGCAACGTCCTGCGCAGTACCAATTCTGCCTATTGGATGGAAACCATTAAAACCTTGCAAAGTGGTGTGCACTTGGTCCTTTGGAATAAAGCCCTCGTAAATGGGAGTTTCAACCACCGCAGGTGATACTGCATTTACGCGAATGTTGTGTTTCGCTAATTCAATTGCCAAATGTTGAGTGAATGCATGTATGCCAGCTTTAGCCATCGAATAAGCAGAGGATGGGGTGGCAGCGATAGATTGTTTTGCCCACATCGGACCGATATTAACAATATGCATCGACTTTGCCCATTCGAACGAGGCGCTTTGGCTTGGGAACTTTAGAGATTTAAGCGCATCTGTGGGAAGGCTTACAACCTTAGCCAGCAAGCGAACGACCTCGATTTATTCGATCAAATGGAGCTCGGGTCGATAGTTCGATCTTTCTTGGGATTTTATTTGTAGCAATGTTGACTGATGAAGCTCTTAAATAAGCCCTAGAGAGCGCTTGTAGCTGCGTCCTCAGGTTTTCGAATGCCGCACTAGGAGGCTTAGCCAGCAGAAAAGCTTGAACTGGCCCCATCAGTGATGTCGTAAAAACAATCGTCACCATATCTAACTCGTCGAACTTCCTGTCAGGCACAGATTCAAGCGCTTGACTGATTGCGCCTTGAGTTCTCTTTGTTAGAGCCTGAACGATCTCGGTCGCTTCGATAGCAACTGCAACCGAATACAGAGCAACCGACTTTTCAGGACGCCGAAGCTTTACGTTCAGATATGCATCGACTAGTTCCTTCGCCAAACGATCAAGCTTGGCTCCTCGGAAGTTAAGACAGCTTGCTTCAATTGCTTCCACTACTTCGAGCAGATGCAACTCTAACAATGCGCCTAACAAAACGTTCTTGTTGGGAAAGTATTGATAAAGAGTGCCAACAGAAACGCCTGCCCGATCAGCCACTTTAGTGGTCGTTAGTTTGCCAACACCACCAACAAGCAAAACCTGAATAGTCGCTTCGAATATAGCGTCAATCGTATGTTTCGAGCGTGCCTGAACCGGTAGTTTACGGGGCTTGAGAGCAGGTTTTACTTTTCTCATGAAATGCGAATTCTCAAAGTGAACAAACCTTCATATTATTTCACCACGCCAACCTTAGACAAACATAGTGAGAAATCTAATACCAACACTTCAATTTAAAACCACTAAATTTCTAACGGTGCTAGCAGTTCTCTTCGCCACAGGCTGTGCTGCAATCACCCTAACCACAACCAGTTCAGAGAAAGATAGTGCAATGACATACGAGGTTTCAGTCGAACGAAGAATTATCATCAAGAAAGATATCGAAAGTGTTTTTAACTTCATCACTGCTGAAGACGTTTTACCAAAGGTCCTCACTGGGTATGGCCCTCTACCGGGTGTGACACATACCTCTGAAGTATCCGGGCCTTGGGATGTTGCAAACTCTACCCGAATCGTTCACCTTGCAGATCGAAGCACGGTAAGAGAACAGATGCTTTCTCGAATCCCGTTCGAGAGTTTTTCTTATCGGGTTTGGGAAGTCGGAAATCCCATCATCGCTACTTTAGCGACTAGTGCCAACGGAGACTGGAAATTTAAATCAGTTCACGAAGGTACCGCAGTTACCTGGAAATACACATTCAAAGCGAAGAATGCGCTCACGGCGATACCGTTATCGGTAATTGCCCAGCTTTTATTCCGGGGATATATGGATGTTTGCCTTGCAAACACTGTGAAATACATGCAATAGACGCAGGTTTTGACTTCCTTTAAGCCATAAGGTCCCCCGTCAGATTGTATTTGCATTGACTTCACCGATTAGCGCCATTAAAGTACACAAAATAACAATTTTGTATTATTTAAAGGCATGTCAAAGTCTTCTGATCACATTCAATTCCTACCGCAACCCGCACTTGTACAGTTAACTGCTTTTGGCGCTAATTTGGCAATTGCACGAAAACGCCGTAAGGAATCGCTTCGCTCATGGGCTGCTCGAATAGGCGTCTCCGTTCGAACCGTGCAGCGCATGGAGGCTGGCGATCCGGGCGTGGGTATCGGCATTTACGTAACCGCGCTTTGGGCAATTGGGCGCTCGGATGCATTACCGGCCGTTGCCGATCCAGCGCTTGATCTAGGCGCCTTGCAAATCGGTATTCGTGAGGTGTCGTGATTAAAGATGAGCTTTATCTTTGGTGGCTTGGCGACGCTTCGAACGAGCGATTAGTAGGTACCCTGAGGCTTTTGGTAAATGCTGGACGTCGCTCGAACGGGGTGTCACTCGAATACGCAGCAAATTGGCTATCTAACGGCTTCGCATTAAGCGAAGATCTTCCGCTAAAACCCGGGGAAGCATTGCCTTCAGAAAAGGACTGCGCTGTCGGTGCTATAGACGATGCACGCCCTGACCGATGGGGTGAGCGAGTTATCCGCCACTTATTAAAGCCGCCGCGACTGAGCACCTTAGATTTTCTGTATTACGCCGGAGACCAAAGATTTGGTGCATTGGGTGTTTCCACATCGTTGGACATATACACGCCATTTTCTGTCGATGCACTACCAACCTTAGCAGAAGTGCCTGAGATTTTTAGATTGGTCAAAGCTGTCGAAAACGGCGATGCCATTGCCGACAATCTTAGGCGATTAATTTCTCCGGGCACAACTCTGGGAGGCGCTCGCCTAAAAGCACTCATTTCGATCAATGATGTTCCTTGGGTTATCAAATTTTCTGAACACGGTGATACATTCGACAGCCCAGCAATTGAGCATGCGACGTTGACCTTAGCAAAGCTCGCTGGCATCAATAGTTGCGAAACCAGACTGCTTACATTTGCAACTAGCATTGGCGATAGCCACGCCTTGCTGGTGAAACGTTTTGATCGAGAGGGTTCCCGTCGGCAACACGCTGTGTCTGCCAAAGTCGCTTTGGCTGCAGTCGGCAGTCAATTTGGATACCCAGAATTAGCCCTTTTATTGCGGCGACGTGGTGACGCTTCCCAGATCGACAAAAACGCCGAACAAATTTTTCGGCGTATGGTTTTCAATATCTTGATCGACAATACAGATGATCACGAAAAGAACCATGTCCTTATGTTGCGGGACAATGGTTTGTACGAACTCTCACCAGCCTTCGACGTACTGCCGAGTGGATTAGGTTTGGGCCATCAACAAATGCGCATTGGAAAACAGGGAACTGAAGGAACCATAGCAAATGCACTCTCAGAGCTTTCCGCATTTCGAATGTCGACGGTGAAAGCCACCGCAATAGCGAAAGACGTTGCGAAAGCCATCGACAATTGGAAACCGCATTTTATTGATACCGGAGTCACGCCTAAGGATGTTCAAATGCTTGCGACCTATATTGACGGGCCACGGCTAATGGCCGAGCGATTAGAGCTTTCTTAAAACGCAGCCAATTAGGTGATACTTAGTCATTGCTACATCTGCTTAAACAAATGCACCCAAGCCCGAGAAACTGGCAACTCCTTTTCAATATTGCGCAAGCGCACGAATAGTCGACTTGTTTCATCGCGCCGCGTGCCTTGCACAAAGTTCATATTCACAATTGTCGAGCGGTGTATCTGCCAGAACTGCTCCGAGTCGAGCGAAGCGATCATCTCAGCGATAGGCATCCTCACCACATGCTCTGCGCCTGCGGTATAAACGATGGTGTACTTATCATCGCTTTGCACATACACAATATCTTGCACGGGAATATGTACAGTCGTATCGGCAATGCTGGCGCGAAGCCATCTTAAACGCCCCGCACTTGCGGCTGGTGCTGCAGCTTTGTCTACACCAGCAACACCCATCAACTGCTTCAATACGTTGGCCAAGTCTGGTAGTGGGGTGGCGGCGTCAAGGGCAGCGCGTAGGCGCTTAATAGTGCGAGTCAATCTGTCATCAGCAACGGGCTTAACTAGAAAATCAACTGCTTCACGCTCGAAAGCTTCGAGCGCAAACTCGTCGTAGGCCGTAACAAACACAAACCGAGTTTTCAACTCAAATTCGCCCTCAAGTTCAAGGGCAATTTCCAAGCCGCTAAGGCCGGGCATTTTGATATCTAGAAACGCCACTGAAGGTCTGAATTTTTCAATTGCTGCCTTTGCTTCTAAGCCATTCACAGCTTGGGCGACGATTGTGAGTTCAGGCCATAAGTCTTGAAGCTTTGTTCGCAAATGGGCTAACAAATTCGCTTCATCGTCAGCAATGATGGCAGTCGGTTCAATCATGCTTTATCTCTTTAGTGACGGCGGGAAATGTAATCGTCACGAGCGTTCCTGGGTTACGCTCGGCAATCGACAACGTTGCTTGGTTGTCGTAGAGTACAGCCAATCGCTCGCGCAGATTATCTAAGCCAATGCCCGCGCTTTCGTTAGGCTTGAAACCCAGACCATTATCCTCAACGGTAATCCGAATTTCGTCGTTTAAGCGTCGCGCTTTTAACACTACAAACCCGCCTTCAACTTTCGGCTCTAAGCCATGTCGAATAGCGTTCTCAACAATCGGTTGCAACAACATCGGCGCTAAGGGCTCTTGTAAGATCGAAGCTGCGATATCCACCGAGAATTCAAGCCGATCACCCATTCGAATCTTAATCAAATCAAGATAATGATTGAGTAGCTTTCGCTCTTGCTCAAACGTTCCGTTAGTGGCTCGACTGGCCGCCAGCGAACCGCGCAAGTAGTGAATGAAATTCTCCAACATCAACTGGGCTTTTGCTGGCGCAGGTTCGATCAAGCTCACCACATTAGCCAAGGTATTGAACAAAAAATGCGGCTCGATTTGGGCTTGCAGCAATCGCAGCTTGGCTTCGGCTAATTGCTTTTCGGTCGAGAGGGTACGAATTTTTTCTCGCGCCATAATTTGCGCAATTTTCTTTTCCTCCCATTCATGGCCTAGCCAAAACGAGCGCCCCCAAACCGATGCGCCGTGCAGCAGCAAGCCCACACCCCAACCCGCTGCAGGAAACACAAACCAAAGTTTGCCGGGCGACTTAAGCAAATTGATGACGCACAACCCAGCAATCACGACAACGTAAATAGCAGCATGCTTATAGAAGGCACGCATGGCTTTAACTTGGCGCCAAGCACGCTCATAAGCGGCAGATTCAGGATCTGTCGCCATTGATACCTTAGCCGATTTAAAACGAGTACGGCTCAACCCCTATCCAATCGACTATCCGGTCGACTATCCAAAGGCCTGTCAACCGAGCCGCGATAAGTAACCCCTTGCTTTTCCATCATTCGGCTGATTTGCGATTCTTTCCAGTTCTGCCCAAAACTACTTAAACCACCCCAAACAACCATGCCATGAATCAACAAGCCAAAGCCCCAGCCCAGAGTTACCCCCAATGGCATACGAGGCGTATGAACATGGCTATGCCAACTGCTAAAGGCGTCACCAAATAAATAATGCAGCCAAAGAAAACCAACAACGGCAGAAAATATGAGCGCGTGAATATACCAAGCACGCAAATGCTTTACCTGATGCCGAGCTTTGCGATAAGCCCGTTGATAATCGAGGCTTTGGTTCTCTATATTGTCTGACATTTGGATTCTCCGATGTAGTTTGTGAAGAACCGATTGTTTCGATTTTGCGCTAATTTCCCGAACAGCTTGCGACGGATAGTCAAATAAATGGCGCGAATCGCGTTAATTCCCTTCTAAACTAGCCGCCAACCCCAACACGACAAAGTCCTCCCCAAACCGCCCAGTTAGCATTGCTCCAATGGGCAACCCAACAGATGACTTGCCTGCCGGTATCGACATCGAAGGTTGCCCAGTCGCGTTAGCCAACGGTGTGAACGGGGAATACTTCCAAACCCCATTTGGCCCAAGGCGATAGTCAAGATAGTCAGCATTACTCATCGCGAATCGACCAAGCAAAGCAGGCGGCTCTGCCAACGTCGGGCACAACATGACATCATAAGTTTGATGGAAAGCTGCCACTTCTCGCGTAATTCGATGCAACCGACTAAGTATCTCAAGATACTGTGGTGCTGATGTTGAGCGACCCAAAGCCACCGCCCCTTGAGTAGCAGGCTCCAACAAGGCTTCAATATGCGCTTGATAGCCCCAGCGATTCACCACCATCGCAGTGCCGCATGCCATCAGCCGCACGACGGCATCAATTACTTCACGGGTGTTTACTAGCGGGCGGGCAACTTCAACGATGTGCCCTAAGGCCTCACAACGTTTAGCAACCGCTCGAACTGCATCGGCCACTTCAGAATGCACAGGCTCACCATCGAAGGTTGTATCGCAAAGCGCAATTCGTAATGGTTTGTTGGTGGCAGCTAGCGGCACCGGTTGCGCATAAGGGGCACCGACATCGATACCCATTGTTGCCCGCAACATCGCTTCTGAATCACGCACCGAAAGTGACAAAACATGCTCCGTCGCTAAGCCACCCCAAGCCTCACCGATCTGCGGCCCGGCGGGCATGAGACCTCTGGACGGTTTTAGCCCAAACAAACCACAACACGAAGCCGGTATGCGAATCGATCCCGCACCATCGCTAGCATTGGCGATCAACACCATACGCGACGCGACTGCAGATGCTGCGCCGCCACTGGAACCACCCGCAGAGTGGTCTACCGAATAAGGGTTACGAGTTGGGCCACCAAGAAATTCATAAGCTTTCGCTTCAGTGCTTGCGCTAATCCCAAACTCGGGCGACGTTGTGCGACCAAAGAGATTTAAGCCAGCCTTGCGATATCGAGCGACAAGCTCACTATCGAAAGCCCACTGCACTGGGCCCAAACCTTGGTTTACGGCTCTCGAACCCATTTGAGAAGGCAAGCCTATGGCGGCGGTGGCCAAATCTTTCATTAAACTTGGCACACCGAAGAACGGACGAGTTTTTTCTAAAGCCGCTCGCTCATCACTCGTCAGCTTTGAGAGTTCAGAGTTCAATCGCTTAGCTTGAGAGATGCCAATTTCCCAACTTTGAAAACACACCGCGCCGAGCTTCGGGTTCTGTTCTTCAATCGCTTTCCAACTTGCATCGAAAGCCTCTACACAGGAAATCTTTTGTATACGAATCGCTTGGGCTAGTGCCGTGGCATCAACAAAGTCTATTGGCATGGTTGTAAGCTACCTTAGGAGATGGAGTATTTTATTTGGAGACGCCGATTTAGACATTTTAGGCTGGCAGCTAAACAAATTCATAGCGCTTTACTAGTCACCAAAACTCAGCGTAATATAGTTACATGGATAGGCGTGACTTTCTAGAATCTTGCTCTTTAAGTGCGGCTTGCGCAACGAGTACAGTGACGGCAGGAACTGTTGCCAGCTTAGCGTTGGCAGGCCAAGCCATCGCTGCCGACGCTAAACCCAAAATCTACGGCAAAGCCTTGTTATGCAACGAGTTTGGTGCACCTATCAAAGTATCGGCGCTCAAGGCCCAAGTGAACTATTTATTTCACTATCCATTTCAGTCAACACCCGTGTTCTTACTCGATTTAGGGCGAACTGCCGAACCGGTTTCTTTGAATACCCAAGACAAACAAACCTACGCTTGGCCCGGTGGCGTTGGGCCTCGAAAAAGCCTGGTCGCGTTTTCAGCGATTTGTGCTCACCATTTGGTTTACCCAACACAGCAGGTAAGCTTCATTAGCTTTCGAAAAACCAAATCGAGCAAAGGCTTGCAAGACAACCTGATTCATTGTTGCGCAGATCATAGCCAGTATGACCCCGCTCAAGGCTCCAAGGTATTAAGCGGCCCAGCGCGGCAACCACTGTGCGCGGTGCTCATCGAGTATGACGCGAAGACCGATTCCCTCAGCGCTTATGGCACTTTAGGCGGTGAATTGTTCGATGAATTTTTCAAAAAGTATGAATTCAAACTCAGCATGACTCACGGCTCGAACGTCAAAGCAAACGTATTAGCAAAAGCAACAGTGACTGAGCTGGAAAAATTTTGCAGCAATACCGTGAGATGCTAAAGCGCTCGAAATCGTTTGCATTTAGTATTGTGGTTTCAACCCTTAAATTTAGAAGTCACCTATGCCTAAAGCCTACTGGATTAGCACTTACCGTGCAGTCTATGATGCCGACAAATTAGCCGCCTATGCCAAGCTCGCAGGGCCTGCAATCACCGGGGGTGGCGGTCGCTTCTTGGCGCGTGGTGTGCCCGCTAAAGTTTATGAGATGGGGCTGATGCAACGCACCGTCTTAGTTGAGTTTGACAGCATTGAGCACGCAATTTCAGTACACGATAGCCCAAGTTACCAAGAAGCTTTAGCGGCACTTGGTAATGGTGCAGATCGAGAAATTCGAATTATTGAAGCGGCTTAGTTTTTTAAAGACCGCGTTCTTTACTTCACCGCGTTCAGCCCTTGCACGCGGTGATGTGCAATAGAGCGAGCCACAAAACCAGAAGCGTTCATTTCTTCGACAAACGCTTTCAGATAGGCAGCTGCTTGAAGTCTATCAGCGGGAGTACCAAGCCCGTGATTCACCACCGTAAAATTGCCATCGAGCAAACGAACTTCCTCTTTAGTCTCCATTAATTCGAGCAGGTTTGGTTTCAGGCCTGCCAGTGTATCGGCCCCACGCTCTACAAAAACATCAATGGCTGCTTTGGTACTCGGCGCGCGAACGATGGTCGCGTTGACTATTGTTCGCGTAAGGTAAAGCTCATAACCCGCCTTCTCCGGTGCAGCGATGCGAATGCCAGCGACGTCGACCTGCGCGGCAGTTCGAAGCGGCGAATCAGTGTGCACCATATAGGTGGCTTCGATTTCGGAAATAGGGGGTGAAAAAGCAATCGTTTTGGCACGCGACTGTTCAATCGCTAGTATTGCCACATCCCATGTTCCCTTGGTCGATGCGTCAGCCACATCACCCGGCGTAGCATGCACCATAAAATCAACCGGCACGCCCAAGCGAGAGGCCAGCTCACGCATGATGTCGAAGCTTACGCCTCGCAGTTCACCGGTCACTTTATCTTTCTGTGTGAACAGCGTGTTTCCAAGATTCATTCCGGCACGTAGTTTGCCTTGGGGCGCTAATTCGGCACGCGCGGCAGCAGATACTTCTAAGGTCACTATTCACTCTCCATTAGGCAAAATCAAATCAGCCGTTCCTTCGCAAATCCAACGGGGGCTCTCGCGGGTGGTATCAATACACCCGCCTGCATAAACGCCTTTTGCAGCGCGCCACTGAAGCATTTCTTGTAGCACCGAGTGTCGCTCATTTGGGTTGGCATTAGTCATCGCAACTCGTCGCTCAACTTCGACTTCGTCCATACAAACTTCTCCCTCGGTATTCCTCACTAAACCATGGCGCCAATGAAAAATCTCTAGCGCTTTATCTTCGATTGAGAATGGGCGATTACGTTTCCAAAAATTACTAAACCATCCACCGCCCATATAAAAAACCCAGGAGCCCTCGAAACCTGTCACATCCGATGAAGCTTCATCCGGATTGCGAAACCAAACTCGATCGCCAGGGATGTAGTAATGCGAAGGGACCGGCTCAGCTTGGCTGCCATACTCGCGCAAGAACACCTCATGGAATTGCCCAGAGCGTATAACCCGTTGTTCGCATTGTACTTGCAGCTTGGCATAGAGAGGCTTGTTACAGACTGCAAGCTCTTGAGCAAGTCCGAGCAAAATCACATACTCAGTGGCTCTATAGCAGGAGAAAGAATACAAGTCGCCGGTAACTTCTGGTTGCGTCGCTTTACGCAGCGCTTCGATCAAGTCAACACCCGGCAAAATCGTAAAGCCAAGCGCCTCATCATAGGCCCATGCATCCAGTGGTCGCTCAGCTGCATCTGTATCAAACGCCAAAGCAGTTTTAGCACTAGCTTGGGTGATATACCGCCTAACACGCACAGAAGATTGCAACTCTGCAACGCTGGGGAATTGGATTGCTATTGGGCTTACTAAGAGAGCAACCAGAATTTCTTGATCCAATTGCCAATCATCAGATTGATCGGAGAACTCAAGTGTACGAACCAAACCTGTGGTATCGAAATTCGGAGTCCATTGTTGCTGCCAAACGTCGCTCAAACGAAAGCTATAGTTACTCGGCTTAGTCCACTCGGGCGGGTCGAAAACAACCTGTGTGCCAAGCTGACGAGATTCAAGCCAACTAACAAGGGCCTGCCAATCGATCAACGTGGCACAAGCGACGTTAAACCCGAGGGTAACTCCCGATCCCATCGCCCAGTGCTCCTTTATTTTGCTATTTGCCAAAGGTTAGCATACGGCGGCTCAATCACTGTCAATCATCGCACCGGCCTCGACGACGAATTTTTGGGCATCTTCGAGCGACATGATCTGGGCAATTTGCATCGCCGAAAACTGGATGGAAAATGCGTCTTCCAGAGCTTCGATCAAGGCCATATGGGCAAGGGAATCCCAGCCGTCCGTGTTGAATGGTGTAGAGCTCAAAGAGAGCTTTTCCAAGGGAAGATTGAAGCACTGTGCGGCGATTGAAATCACGTCTTTATTTGCCGGTTGAGCAATGCGTTCCAAACCTAATGTGATCAGCTCAGAAAGAATGACCTTACCAGAGGCACCGCGAGGGAGCACGGGCACGATGCGAAACTCGCGCGGAGAGCGCTCAGGTGAGAGATAAAGCCGGCAGAAAGAAGAAGCTTGAGCCGGGGTTATTTCGTGGCCCGGCAGCGGAACAATCGCAGCCACCAGACGCTCCCCCATCGCGGCATCGGGCACGCCAAAAGCAACGGCCTCCAAGACGAAAGGCATACCCGAAAGAACCTGTGTGGCGGCTTCAGGATGGATAGTCGAACCGGCCGACACTATTGCAGTTTTCTTACGACCGACGAACTCGAAAATACCATCGGCATCGACCCGCACAAAGTCACCCGTGTGAAAGTCGCCGTACTTAAGCGTCGCAGCATTCGCCTCGGGAGCAGCAAAATATCCCTGCATCACCGTTGGTCCGGAAAGGACTAGTTCGCCGATCTCACCGTTAAGTACCTCTGCCCCTCTTTCGTCAACCACACGGGCGCTACATCCAACCGCTCGGCCAAGCGTACCAATTCTTTTCACATTGTCGTTCAACCCGGTAAAGAGGGCGTCGCAGACGACCTCACTTAGCCCATAGGCATTCACAATCCGTACGCCGAAGGCCTCCTCAAAACGCTTCCACAATGTCGGGTCCAACCAGTCTGCGCTTGAAATGACAAAGCGTAGCCAAGGCGTGCGTAGGGCATCAGGCTGATCACGCCCAACTCTGTCGATGATGCGCAGCATCGCCGGTACTGTGATGAAATGGGTAATTGCCAATGCGCTTACAGAGGCCAAGATTCTAGGAATCGTATTCACTGCGAAGGGGATAGCACGATGGACCGACCCGCCCACCCAAAGTGCCGCCAGAGGACCGCGAATCAAGCCATCGACGTGATGCAAGGGCAAGGTGTTCAAGAGTCGCATCTGAGCGTCAAAGCCGTAGACCTGCCGGAAGATGTCGAACTGGGCGAGCAAGTTAGCATGGGTCAAAGCGACCACTTTAGGCGCCGATGTAGTGCCCGAAGTCAATACCATCAAGGCGATTTCAGCCGAGTTGCGCTTGACTTGTTGCTGCAATTTAGCCGTCTCAATATCAACACTGACATTACCATCGCAGGAGTTCAGTCTAATGAGGGGAATGCGAAGTGGCGGGTTGCCAATCGTAACGATTAACGGATGGTCGGCGTCGCAAAACACCGCGTTGACATCAGCAAGAGTCCCCATTTCAAGACTCTCTGTGTAGGTTGCAGATCGGTCGCCAATGACAGGCGTAATGCCAGCCCGAAGCAGTGCCAAGACGAGCGCAATTGTCGCTCTATCATTTCCCGAAAGAATCAGGGCGCGGTCACCTTGCTGTAAATGAACTTGATCAAAAATAGCAGCCAGCATGGTCATATCAGCCTTGCAGGCCGCATAGCTCAACTGCCCATCGACTAAATCTGCAAAGAGTGCGTCGCCCTTTGTAAGGAACACTGTATCGATATGCGCCCTGAAGATGTCCGCGCTCTGATCTACGTTCTGATTATCCATTTGTTTCATCGATGTTTTCTGTGACAAATAACTTAAGTTCCGAGGCAATGTGGCCAGCAATCACCGAGGCATATTCTGGTTTACGAAGCATACTGAGGTGATCTCCGGGAACCGCCACTGACTTGACTTGGCCAGTGGCAATGGAGCCCCAACCGAGGTCCGGCGCAGAATTTCTTTCCGGGCGGCCGTTTTGCGCACGAAAAATCGTCAGTGAATTTGCCGAGGGTTTTGCCTCGTATCGCCCAAAGGCCCCATAAAGATGGCCGATGATATAACGATAAGATTCTGGATGTCCCCGAAGATCCATCCCCATACCTCCGTAGCGATGGAGAATCAGGGGATCATATTTTCCAAGAGCAATCCGTCTCCAGTTGCTGCGGGCATATCGGTAACATGATTTCAGATGAAACTTGGGCTCTTTAAGAATGCTGCGAATATTCAGCTTAACCGGTGCGGGCATATCGAGAATCCAGATCCTATCGGGTGCGACGCCAAGCTTGGTCATGGCGCGTCCCGTTTCATAGGCCAAACTCGCTGCAAACGAAAATCCCAACAGACAAACCGGCCCCGGAAGTTGAATCTCCAAGATGTCCTTGGCAAATCGTGAGCCAATATCCTCCAA
>JAYWIG010000025.1:0-5223 GCA_043789035.1 Betaproteobacteria bacterium | reverse complement strand
TTGAATTTAGCCTCTCGGTAATCGGCTTCATCTGCTCGAAAAACGAACGACGATTCAAGCAACCTGTTAATGGATCTCGCGACGCTAACCATCGCAGCTCAACGTTTTGCTTTTCGACTTGCGCTTGAGACGCTTGCAAATTGGATAGTGTTAACTCCAATGCTTTATTCGTTTGTTGCAGGTTTGTAACGTCATCGACCGTTACCAAACAACCTCTATTCTTCTGATTATTGTCAAGAATCGGCGAGGCTTTTAATACGTAAGTACGATCGGAGCCGCTGGCAGTTTGTTTAATTGTGAATGAATCGGCCTCCACTGCAATGCCACTTTCAAGCGCAACTGTCCAAGGGTACTTTTCTTTATTCGAGCCAAGAGACTGAACGAACCAGCGTAAATCGCCAATCATTTTTCCCGTTACGTTTGCTGCACCATTAGGCACCATAGAACGAAACATTTGATTAGCCAACACAATACGTCCGTTAACGTCCAATACCAAAATGCCCTCTGTGAGGGTATCGAAAGCCGTTCTTACGCGCTCAGGCACCGCTGAGGCCGGATCGAGATACTGTAAAGCTCTGCGTAGGTATAGATAAAACGACACGAAGGAAAAAAGACCAAGAGCTATGACGCCTAGAATCATTGGCTCTTTAAGCCACTCAACGATGCTATTTGGGTAGACGCTTTGAAAAGCAATCTCAATGGTTCCCCAGCGTTCTTTGCCTGAAAAAATCGGCACTCTGAGATCATCAATCGTAGAACGATCCCCTGCTGGTGGAGACCAATTTTTTAAATGATCACCAACATCCATCACAAGGCGGCCATCACCTGTGCGCAGGCCGATAGATTTCACCTCGCTATTGCGCTGAACAACTTGCTGTAAGACCGGAACCAAATCTACCGACCCTTTGTCTTGTAAAAGACTTGTCACCTGAACTGCGAGCGACTCGGCAGTGGCTTGTCGAACTTTTTTAGCCAATTCTGCTCTGTCGGGCATGATCCCCAATGTGAGGTCAAGAAAAAGCAAAATCGATACGGTCAGCGATACGAGGCCGATAGCCAAGCGAGACGCAGGCGTTAACCTGATTACGTCAACTGGATTAAGTTTTCGCAGAATAGAAAGAGCTGAAAGTCGCATAGCCTGATTGCACCACTGAGTGCAAAAGCTCGCTGAAGATAACCGATAAACGTCGTTATTTTCTGTTGGCCGGCCTGCTTAATACAGACTGATCAACACAGGCCGGTCTAATCACGACGTTACTGAACAACAGGCTTGCGAGCGGAGGTGTTTGGCAATACGGTCGACGATGAACTAGATGGCACAACGCCAGCGTTGGAAAACCCAGCAACCCGGTCAAAATTCGCCTTGCAACGAACGCCTGCAGGAATTTCTCTATTCGGGTTTGGTAGGTTCAACCGCGCGCGAAATGTTCCGCTGGCCGAATCAATAATCTTATCAACTTGGGCCACTTGGGCGATGAGTTCTTGCGAGTTAGGTAGATCAGGTTTCACGCCAATTGCCATGCCTTCACGAAGAATTCCGTACTGGCTCGATTGCACAATAATTTCCACCTTCAACGGGTGCAAAGCAGCAATCTTGAACAGAGGCTTACCGTCAACTCGTTCGCCCGGGTGCACCATCCGCTCAACGACTACGCCATCAATTGGACTGCGCAAGGTGCGCTGCTTTAACTGCTCTTCAGCCACAGCGAGTTCTCGTTTGGCGATGGCTTGTGACTCACGCGCTTGGGCTGTTCTCTGATCAGCAACTTCATATTCCGATTTTGCTTGATCGATCTCAAGTTGCGACGCGAAACCTTGCTGCATCAATAAATGCATTCTTTTGAGCTTGGTCTTAGCCAATTCTCTGCTAGCCATTGATGCGTTGATCTCGCCCTCTGACTCAGCTTTGGTTCGCGCTGCAAACACCGTAGCCTTCTCAACATCCGAAGCGATGACGGCCAACAGCTGGCCTTTACGAACGCTCTGGCCGCGATCAGCCGAAACCATTTCGATCAATCCGGATGCAGGAGTACCCACTTCGGCCGTAAATTGCGGCTCAATCAAGCAGCCGACCGACGCCGCCATTGACGCCATTGGCACCGGAGAAGAGTTTGAGTTTGTCTGCGGTGCCTTCGGAAGCGCCGGGGTCAGTGGACCCTGAGGAGCTTGTTGCTGCACTACTGGCGCACTTCCTGTTTTAGAAGAGGGGCTTACCGGCGTAATTTGACCTGCTTTGTTAATAGATTGCGCGATGGCCATGCCAATGCATGCACTACCTACGATAAAACAAAGACTTACGATGAGTTTTGGGTTTTTCACTTTCACTCCACTATCTTAGCGAAAGAAAGCTGCTTAGCCCACTGTTGGTCTCGTCGCTTCACTTGCTCGCGCTGTTTTGAATCTTCTGATTCTCGGTTTTGTTGGTAAAAATACAACAAAATCGGCCCAAACACGGCAAACCTACTCGCTGCCGAAGCTAGGAGTCTGCAAAAAGTACGCTCTTGAATTGGTTTCGAATCGGCGCATAGCCAGTGTTGATAACTACCAGGATCGCCTTGCCGACCGCTTCTCCCACGCACCTGACGATCTTGCCGTGGGCTGCGATTGAGCTGCAAATTCAAGACATGCAAACCACCCTTTTGAACGACGCCCTCACCTAAACGAATGTCGGTGCCTCGCCCAGCCATTTGGGTTGCTACCGTGATAGCCGCAGGTTGCCCCGCTTTGGCGATAACAACAGCTTCGTGCGCATCATGTCGGGCATTCAGAATTTCAGGGTTTAACCTCGCTTTTTGTAACAACTCCCGAATTTCTTGCGATTGCTCCACGGTATCGGTGGCAATTAGCACAGGGCGTGCAAGCTGATGCAATTGTTTGACCCGCACGACAAGCGATTTCGAAAGCTCTGCGTGGTTGGCAAAAACTTTAACGCCCTCTTGCATGCGCCGGCTTTTAGTACGCAAAGGCACCTCTATCATTGCAGCGCTATAGTTGAACTTGAGCTCAGATGTCGACTCTTTAATCGTGCCGCTTAAACCACATAGATGATGATATCGATCAAAAAACCGCGGGAAAGTAATACTCGCCAGCGTCTCACTATTTGGCGGTAAAGTAATGCCCTCTTTCAACGCGATTAGGCCATGTAAGCCCCGCGACCAGATACGTCCCTCCGCAATACGGCCGGTAATCGGATCAATGATATGAATTTTGTCGTCACGTACTAAATAATCTTTGTCGCATTGCATGATGTGCAAAGCCGTTAAACCAAGTACAACCAACTCTTCTCGGTGTTGGCGGTTTAACCAAGACTTACCGTATTGCACTGCATGCTCAGCGAGTGCATTCTTGCCTGCATTCGTAAGCCTCACAAAGCGACCGGTACGATGAATTGTGAAGTGGGTGTCTAATTCAAGTTGGCGCCCTAAATCGAGGGATTGCCAAAGCCGCGCTCTTTCTTCAGGATCGTTGCGCTCATCACTAATAATCAATGGCACCTTGGCCTCGTCTATCAAAATACTGTCAGCCTCATCGATTAAGGCAAAGCATAAGCCTGGCAACATTAAACCTGCGCTTTTTAGGGCAACCTCGCCTGTATCCATACGCCGCTCAAGGTCGCTAGCATAGTGGCTACGCTTGAGTCGATCTCTCAAATAATCAAAGGCAACAGTTTTAGCGGTGGCATACACAATATTGCATCGATACGCTTGCTGTCTTTCTTCTGGTTTGTGAGCTTCAAGTGCGCATTCAGTCGTTAAGCCGAGGGTCGCAAAAAAAGGGGCTAATTCTTTCGAATCTCTTTGTGCTAAATAATCATTTGCGGTAAGCATGTGTACAGGTGCACCGCCAATTGCAGCGACGGCCGCCACTAAACCTGCGGCAATTGTTTTACCTTCGCCCGTTGCCATTTCAGCAAAGCGCTGATCAAGCATCGCCAAGGCGCACATGTATTGTGTTGCGAATGGCTTAAGCCCAAGGCTACGAAAGGCTGCGCAGCCTACGAGCGCAAGTGCTTCAGCGATGTTCTTCTCAGACATACCGTGCTTAGCGATAAGTCGCGCCAAACGCCTTTTTTCGCAACATAAATCAACGCCAAGCTTATCAATCAATGTTTGAGTTTGATTCACGATACTGCGAGCACGACTCTGATACTTTAGCTCTAACAGCACCTTCGCATTCCTTGGCCCACGAATCTTGCCGATATTGGCAACCCACGCCTTAAAACCTAACTTTGAATAAGCATGCTCCGGCTTTAAGCGTTCTGGATAATAACTCCAGCCAATGCTAGGCTGGGCTAGTTGTAGAGATTTCTGTACGCTTGATAACTGCTGCACAACAGGCCTCAGATATCTTTCGGTGCAAACTTAAGTAGCATGGTTTGTTGCGCTCTGCGCAACCATTGTGCCGCTAAAGGCGAAGAACCTAAATCGAACCTTACATAAGCTTTTTGGCCCACGAATCCATTGTTTTGAATCGCATCGGCTGGTAACGAAACATCAAATGCAAAGGTCGGTCTAGCGGTCCTTAAACCATCTTTGTCTTGCGGGTCGGTAGTCAACTCGCCGCCGCCTTTATCCCCCAAAGCTGCCGTTGGAAGTTTTGATAATGCAGCCGGTGTATCTCTCAATAGCGCTGATTGATATGAGTTCTTGGCATCGCCTGCCAATTGCAAATCGACCGCTTTTATCCTGCCTTTGAGAAGCGCAACATCATCCTGTTCCACTGCAACCCGAACGATTGGTTGAAACTCTTTATCAGAACTTACTGGGGATATGACATAACCAACAGTTTCCCCGCGCTTAAAGAATCGACCTTCGATATCTTTGGCTTCTTTTACATAAACTTTGCCAGGTGCATCGGCGCGCACTACTAAGTCGTTAAGCTTCTCGCTTTCGACTGCGATCTGGCGGTTTAATTGCTCTAACTCGTACTGCAATTGCCTACTTTTACCTAAATCCGTCATCATGGTCTGGCTAACCGCGGCTTGAAGCCCTTCGCGTTTAGACTGTAACTTTTGCAACTGAGTCACAGCGGTGGGGTCCCTCATTTGAATAGCGCCGTCACCAGCGCCAACCAATTGGCCGTTGCTTGTCAAAACCCGCTCCACAAAACCTTCACTTTGAGTTTTGATCTGCGCCTTATCTGGCATCCAAACCACACCAGCAATAACACGTCGTTCTGGCAATGGGGCAAAACCAATTAGGCCAACCACAACGGCAAAAAGCG
>JAYWIG010000024.1:0-5238 GCA_043789035.1 Betaproteobacteria bacterium | reverse complement strand
CATTCTGGGATGAAAACGAATAGTTCACCATGACGTCCTTATTAGCCGCTGAAGCTTCACCCATCACCATAGCGGCGTCTTTGAATCCCATGGGTGGGCCAGCATATGCGTAAGGGATGATGGAGCTGAAAAGCAATCCGCTAAGTATTTTTATGTGACGACTCATTCGACTAATGTATATTCGCGATAAGTATTTGGCAATCGTATATTCCTTACAACGAGGTATATGCCGAATATCAGGCAATTACCGCGTGAATTAAAGCGCATTTGAATAAAATTTTAGGAAAACATGGATATCGGCTCAGGATGGTGGGCACAACCGGAATATATAGCTCCTGCAATCGGCATATTAGTTGCAGGCTTGGGCGGGCTGCTGACCGAAGTTGGGCCTTGGTACAAAGCGCTGAAAGCACCGAAATGGAAACCACCTGACTGGGCCTTTGGCCCCATGTGGATAGTCATCATTACCATGGCGGTTATTTCAGGCGTGTTATCTTGGCGTCAGGCACCGGATGCTAGTACCAAAAACTGGTTGATGATTAGCTTTGGCGTTAACTGCACCTTAAACATCGCTTGGAGCTGGTTTTTCTTTAAGCTCAAGCGCCCTGATTGGGCGTTGATCGAAACCTGTTTTTTATGGCTATCTATTATCGGAATGATGGCGGTCACTTACCCAATCTCGACCACCGCAGCATTGTTACTGCTACCTTACCTAATTTGGGTCAGCATTGCTAGCGTGCTAAATTTGGTAACTGTGAAGATGAATGGGCCATTTGGATAAGCCGCCATTATCTCGGCGCCAACACCGCCATCGTAATTCTCGAAACACAGCTCAACTCGCCCGCTTCGTTATGCAGATCGATGTGCCAAACTTGTGTGGACTTTCCCACGTGAACTGGCCTGGCAGTACCTGTGACCCAGCCTGAAGATACCCCGCGAATATGATTGGCGTTGATATCCAAACCCACACAGCGCCAACCTTCAGGTAACGCGTAAGCAGCCCCACAAGAACCAAGAGTTTCGGCTAATACAACGCTAACACCCCCGTGTAATAAACCATACGGTTGGCAGGTGCGCGTATCGACTGGTACGCGGGCACGAATAAAATCATCGCCGACTTCTAAGAACTCAATGCCTAAATGGCTTACGGCAGTATTACTCTGCACGTTGGTGAGGTGTTCGACTGAGATGGGACGTTTCCAGATGGGCATGATTGCTGTGGTTTTCGCTAACAAATAAGTTGTGGCCATTGTCTCACTATTCGGTATAACTTAGCTCTCTAGCCTTCCCAGAAAACACTCTATACGGGAAGACCTTCTCGGTGCGACTCACTTGTTCTTCAATATTGAATCACGAAACTTCTGCATCCCACCAATCCAGCGATCATAGTTGCTGGCTTTCGCTTTAAAGTAGTTATCGACGGAAGGATGAGGCAAGATAAGGAAGGTTTCATCTCGCATCGCTTGAACAATAACGTCGGCTACTTCCTCGGCGCTTAACACGCCGTCAGCACCGGCAGAACCACCGTCACCAAGCACCATTCCGGTTCTAACCGCCTGCGGGCACAAGCAGGAAACTCGCACGCCCCGCCTACCGTAGGTAATTCGCATCCACTCGGCAAAACCTACCGCTGCATGTTTCGTCACGCCGTAAGGGGCTGACTCGATGATGTTCAACAAGCCAGCGGCAGACGCAGTGGTAAGAAAGTAACCTTCACCACGTTCAACCATTTCAGGAACCACTGCGCGAGCGGCCCAGACATGTGCCATCGTGTGAATTTTCCACATCTTTTCCCAAAGCGCATCTTCTAGCTCGAAGCCCCCTTCTCGACCGAGGATACCGGCGTTAGAAAAGAACACATCCACGCGGCCATACTTATCGCGCACTGTTTTTACTAAGCGTTGAATATCACTCTCAATGCTCACATCGCAAGCGACCGCAAACCCGCCAAATTCATCGGCTGCTATTTGGGTTTTCTGTAAATCTAAATCGGCCAATATTACTGCTTGGGCACCAGCTTCCACGAAACGCTTTGCAGCCGCACGGCCGATACCGCTAGCTGCGCCAGTGACTATGATTACTTTGTTTGTAAGTTCCATGCAGTCTCCTAAATTCTTGGGCGTACTTTAGCATGCGATTTGATGGGATCGAAGTCTGTAGGCCAGAAATTGACGTTACTATCATGGTAGATTCTTGTTATTCATAGTCAAAGGTGAACCTCCCATGGCCAAGCTTTCAGTCCTTGATCTCGGTTTCTTTATTGCCGAATCTCAAGCCAGCCCCAAGCATGTGGGCGGGCTACTGATATTCAAGAAGCCGCCCAAAGCGCCTTTGAATTTCGTGAAGAACTTATACAAAGAGTACTTAAGCTTCACGGAAATTCAAGCGCCTTTTAATCAACTCATAAAATTTTCTGTAAGTGCTATGCCTGCATGGCAGGAAGCACCGTCGGTTGATGTGGCAGATCATGTTTTCTACCATAAGCTTCCAAGCAAATCGGGCGGCAACACGCAAGAGGCGCTGTATGAATTGGTCGCAGGTTTTCATACGCCAATGTTGGATCGCTCTCGCCCACTCTGGGAAGTGCATGTCATCGATGGTTTGAGTGGTGGCCGTTTTGCTCTTTATCAAAAAATGCACCATGCTTACGCCGATGGCGTAACCATGGCAAGGTGGACTGCTGAAGGCCTATCGACCTCACAAGCCGCGCATGAATTAGCCCCGGTATGGACGTTGAAGCACAGCGGTCATGCAAAAAAGCGCGAGAAACTTAAGAATGAGGTGATGCAATCAACCTGGGCTTTAGTTGCGGGTAATAGCCGCCGTCTTCTTGGCATTGGGCGCTTAGCGGCAATGCTATTTTTAGAAAGCGTTAAGCTTACCAAGAACGCCATTGCCTTGCCCTTTGTATCGAGCGCTAAAACACCTTTAACCGGGCAGGTAACTTCTGGCCGACAGTTTGCAACGGCCAGCATCACCATGGAACGTGTGAATGACGTTCGCAAACGTACTCGTTCGACGTTAAATCATGTTGCGCTCACTTGCCTCGATGGCGCACTGCATCGATATTTAGAAGATCAAGGCGTGAAATTAGCGCAACCCATCACCATTCAGATGCCGGTGAATTTGCGTAAAGAAGGCGAAAAAACAGCCGGGAACAAAATCGGTATTGTGCAAGTTGAACTCTCATCGCCCACTGAAGATCCGTATGTGCGATTGCGTAATATCGGTTTTTCTCTGCGTAACGTAAGAACCATGGTCGATAGCGTATCGTCCGAAGCAATTGAAACTTACTCATTGGTCACCGGGTTGGTTGCGCAATTGGCTGAGGTGCTAAAGCTTAGCAATAAGATGCCACCTATGGGCAATACCCTGGTATCAAATGTACCGGGCCCAAAAGACTACATGTACTTGAAGGGCGCGCGCATGGAAGAAATGCACCCGATCAGTACCTTACCACCGAGCAACTTGTTGAATATCACTTTGTTTAGTTATGCCGACAAACTCTTCTTTGGCTTAATCGCCACCGATGAACTGCCTTCACTGGGCAAGCTTGCAGAATATGTTGACTCGGCCTTTACCGAACTTGAAGCTTCGGTAATGCAAGCGCATGCTTAAAAGGTTGAGCGGTTGAGCCCCGCATCAGAAGCTCGAACGACGATTTACTAGCCACAGTACAACCATTTACAAAGGCGACTTAGGCTGGGTAGATGCCAAGCCTAAGTTGTTTTATTCCCTTAACTATTTCAATAACTTTTTTGGAGACTCAAAATGATTCACTGCGTTTTACACGACCCTAACGACAGCGTTGCTGTTGTTGTCACCGAAGGCATTACGGCTGGCCAGCAACTCACTGCACTAATTCTTGATGAAGATCGCACAATCACCGTTCCCTGCAAAGCCGATATTCCACTAGGACATAAAGTTGCCATGAAAGACATGGATGTAGGTGCTACCGTGATTAAGTACGGCGTTGATATTGGCAAAGTGGTAGTGGCAATGAAAGCGGGTGAGCACGCCCATGTGCACAACATTAAGACCAAACGTTGGTAAACCCGCTGGTAAATCACTGCTGCGCACAAACTACAACATACAAGCTAGAAAAATTTAGGAATTCACTATGTCATTTTTGACTCAAGACGCCACATTTTGGGGCTTTCGTCGCGAAAACGGCCGCGTTGGCGTTCGCAATCACGTCATCATTCTTCCTTTAGATGATTTGTCCAACGCTGCTGCAGAAGCAGTTGCACACAACATCAAAGGCACCATGGCAATTCCGCATCCGTATGGTCGCCTGCAATTTGGTGCCGACTTAGATTTGCACTTTGCCACCCTCATCGGTGCGGGTTGTAACCCTAACGTCGCGGCCGTTGTCGTGATCGGTATTGAAGATGGTTGGACGAAAAAGGTAGTCGACGGCATCGCTAAAACCGGCAAGCCAGTTGTTGGCTTTGGTATCGAAGGCCATGGCGATCATGAAACCATTATGAAAGCTTCGCGCGCAGCAAAAGAATATGTTCAATTCGCCACTGAAAAGCACCGCGTTGAGTGCCCCATCAGTGACTTGTGGATTTCAACTAAATGCGGCGAATCAGACACAACATCGGGATGCGGATCTAACCCAACAGTTGGCAATGCCTTTGATACGCTACATGCGTTGGGTACTACATTGGTATTCGGCGAAACATCAGAAATCACAGGCGGCGAAAACATCGTTGCTGCACGCTGCAAAACACCCGCAGTGCGCGATCAGTTCATGGCGATGTTCAATCGCTATCAAGACATGATTAACCGCAACAAAACAACCGACCTATCTGAATCCCAACCCACTAAAGGCAATATTGCTGGTGGCTTAACCACCATCGAAGAAAAAGCGATGGGCAATATTCAGAAGATTGGCAAAAAGTGTACGGTTGACGGGGTAATCGATAAAGCCGAGATTCCAAGCCATCCCGGCCTTTGGTTTATGGATTCATCATCAGCCGCTGCTGAGATGGTGACCCTATGCGCGGCATCCGGTTTCGTGGTGCATTTCTTCCCGACAGGCCAAGGCAATGTGATCGGTAACGCGATTGTTCCAGTGATCAAGATTTGCGCCAACCCTCGCACTGTCCGCACAATGAGTGAACACATTGACGTCGATTGTTCTGGCTTACTACAACGCGAGCGCACGATGGATCAGACTGGAGATCAATTACTCGAAGTAATGATGCGGACCATTAACGGTCGTTATACAGC
>JAYWIG010000023.1:0-5255 GCA_043789035.1 Betaproteobacteria bacterium | reverse complement strand
TGCAGCGGCAGCGCCATGTGAAGTGATGGTTTCACCGCTGATATTTGCAATGCCGTCAATCACCTTTAGAGTTGATGGGGCACGAACACCAAATTGACCGTTGACTGGGCGCACGTAAAGGCCTCTACCGGCTCGCATTAGTGTGCCAGCAGTCACTAAGCGCGACAATGCTTGGTCGATCGCGGCGCGGCTACCGAGATGCAATAGTTCTTTTGCGCATAAAGGCGCGCCTTCCAAATATTGAGAAGCGAACTTCACTATTTGTTTTGCTAAAGATTCCAAAGTGCCCCCTATTCATGTCAGAAGTATAAGTATATTTCTGACAAAAAACAAGTAACGAAATAGCTAAAAATACTTGCGCACAGCTGTAGTGGCTGAAGAATATTGAAGGTTGAGGCGGGCTGTTGTTGGCATTTAACAGCATATGTTTATTTTCAAAACTGGGGGCCAAACTGGGGGTGTGGACGTTGGCTTGAATAAATACTCAATTAAATCAGAGGCTTAAGTGATAAATTCGAATCCCTCCATCTCCGCCAAAACTCATCGCCCTTGATGAGTTTCGTTAAAGACTAACAATTGCGCGAAGCAATTGTTAGTCGGAAACAAAATGGAGTAATTTTAAAAACCTGCCTCGGCAGGTTTTTTCATTTGAAGGATTTTTTTAAATGACGTTGGTATGGCCACAGGGGAGCAGGTCATAGAAACTCCCGATGCCAGCCTTTGAGCGTATTTTTGGTGGGATAACCTTACTGTCGAATTGTCTCGATTTGCCGTTACCTCCGAATAGCATCAGCAAAAAAACCTAAAGCTACCCGCTGTCACTGATGGCTTGGTCGCTTTTCAACCCGTCTAGTCCTAAAGACTTGAAGCACACAACAATTGCGTCATGCTCGGATGCCCATTTTTACTAAAAGCAAGTTAATATCCATTCATTGGTGCGTTTAATTAGCAACAATCTAAATGAACAACTTGCTAGGAACAGACTTCCCCATGCTAATTCCTCGCCAAACCACCCCAGCATTAAGCGTTTCTCCCTTGAAACAAGGTAAGCCAGCCTTATTTACTGAGCCAGCAGTCTACATTGTGAGACCCGACTCCACGCTGTATTACGGCGCTGAGAAGCTGTGATTCATGACACGTTTATTTTCAAATCGATCTCGGCACTTCGATCTGGGAGATTTACCCACTGAATTGCTATCGCGAGATGCCCATGCCCCAGAAATCAACGCTGCATTACCTAAAGATCAATATCCTGCTGGGCCGCATTCGCTAAACGAAGCCTTGGCAACCTATCAAACTCTTTTTGAGCAGTATTTGGATGGCGAGACGGCCATTGCCCGCGCACCCCTACCTGACGATTTAAGCATTCGAAGCAAAAACCTCAAAGCCAGTGCCTATTTTTTAGATGCAACGCTGGCCGGTGTCTGCGCCATTGAGCCCGCTGATTTTTCTACAAACTCTCCCAATCACACCCATGCATTGATTTTTCTCATTGAGTTCAGCCGCGAACCTAAATCAGAGCAGCCTGGTGCCAATTGGATTCATGGCAGCAACGAAGCCAGAACAAATGCACGCGCAAGCGAAGTGGCTGTTGTACTAGCGGGCTATGTTCGAGCATTGGGGTATAACGCGCGCGGGCATGTGGCGGGCAATACGCTTTTAAACTTAGAAGCTTTGGCACAACGCGCTGGGATTGCTAGATCTGAAAACGGCTTGCTCAAAATGCCTTTTCTAAATTGCGGCTTTGCTTTGGCTGCTATAAGCACCGATTTGCCATTGGAAATTGATCTTCCGATAGCACCAAACGCCTCCTTAGGTTGGCCAGATTCCGACGCATACATGGGCAAACAAGGAACTCGCCCAGGATGGGCTGAGTCGGAAGCCGAATTGCGCCCTTTGCATTGGGGGCGCTACCCGATGGAAACTTTGAAGCGAGTGCCAGAGCCCACAACGTTAATCTTGCGTGAGGAAATCATTCGCAACAGCAAGCGTGCAGATTTATTCACGCGCGCATTAGCTGGCGATTTAGGTGAAAAAGCCAAGGTGCAGCGCATACGCTTTGCCGCAAAACATCCTTTAGCGTTTGCTATGACACCGTTGATACGCAATATGGTGCCGTTGCAGGGTACATACGAGCGGCTTGTGCCTGCAGATACAAATAGAGAGTTGTCGGATGCTCAAAGAAATGCGGAGTCCGTCAAAGCCTTGGCGTATTTTTTAGGCGCTGATTTGGTTGGCATTTGTGAAGCAGAACCTTGGATGTTTTATTCGCACGAAGCGCAGGAAGGCAAGTCCATAGAGCCTAGTCACAAGCATTGTGTTGTCATGCTGCTTGACCAGGGATTTGAAACCATGGAGGGGGCCTCGGGCGACGATTGGATTTCAGGTGCGCAGTCTATGCGGGGCTATATGCGTGGCGCCTTCATTGCAGGTGTCATGGGCGCTCATTTACGCCGCTTAGGATTTTCTTCTCGCGCACACACCAACGCAGAATCTGATGTGTTGCACATTCCAGCGGCTTTATTGGCCGGTCTTGGTGAGCTCTCGCGCATTGGCGAATTGGTTTTAAATCCGTTCATTGGACCTAGATCAAAAAGTGTTTTACTGACCACCGACTTGCCTTTGGCATTTGACCAGCCTATCGATTTTGGATTGCAGTCGGTCTGCAACATGTGCCTGAAGTGCGCGCGCGAATGTCCCTGCAACGCCATTCCTTTTGGCCCCAAGGTTATGTTTAATGGCTATGAAATATGGAAACCTGATGTTGAAAAATGTGGGAAGTATCGTTTAACCAATATGAAGGGCTCAGCCTGTGGACGGTGTATGAAAACCTGTCCTTACACCAGAGAAGACTTGGTTGAATCGGCTCGTCTACTTGAACTCTCAATCCATGTTCCTAGTGCGAGACGAGCACTGATTGATTTTGACGATCAAATTGGTGCAGGCATGCGCAATCCCGTTAAGCGATGGTGGTTCGATTTGGAAATCATCAACGGCGTGTGCGTTACGCCTAGCGGCGTGAACGAGCGTGATTTAGATTTAGATCGAACCCGTAAACTCGCTCAAAATCAAAAGTTAGCATTTTTTCCACCCAACTTGCAACCGCCTCGGGGTACCACCATTTCAAGTACCGTGCCGCTTGAACGAGAAGCCGGACTTAAGGCATATGCCAATGCCGAAAAACCTAGTCAAGCCAAAAATAGAAAGAACAAATGACGGAGAGACATTCATATGTGGACGACGTCACAAATTTGAAATAGATTTGGTTGGCTTTTTGAAAAATTCCAAACGCATTGCTACTACGGTCACTCAAATCTCTTGCATTGCCGCCTGTTCAAAAAGTCAACAGCGCAAAGAATCTCTACACTTGCCTCAAACCCGCATAGACAACTAAATTCCCTGCCTAGGGGCCAATCATCGTAGCCGGTAACTAAGCGGCTCCTTGCAAGACATCGACCAAATAATCATAGGGGTAAACGTCCTGCAACTTGGATGTTACTAGCAAGCTTTGCATGATGCCTACATGTTGAGTGCCGAGCTCTGTCCAACAAAACATCCACGATGCAATTGCCCTGTGCCAGTTCAGCGTGAGCCTCATCAATTGCGGGCTGCCATTCGTTAATTTCTTGTGTTTCCGGAGATCTGGCCTTTCAGAACTTCGCTCTGAAAGGCCAGCATGGAGCCGGTCAGCACCCGACCCTCGCGCCAGCATAGCACCGCGGTGCGTGACAGGAATTTTCCCTGCAGGAGTCTGACGCTCAACGCAGGGTTATTCTCCGGGCCGCCGAGCGCGCTGCCCACCGTCAAAAGTTGCCCGTCGATGGCAGCGGCAAGCAGATCATCCATACCAGATACCTCCAGGCGGATATCAGCGCGGGCGCCCCCAGCACCGCCATTTGCTCGGTCAGCAGGCGGGTTTGTGAAAGGTTGCTTTGCCCGCTTACTTCGGGCAGCACTGCGACGTCAATCTCACCGTCCAACAGATCGGCCAGCAAGCGCCGCGCCGGCATTTGTCGCAAGTCCAGGCGAAGTTCAGGATGTGCGCGGATCAGCCTTAAGGCGGCCGGCATGACCAGCGCCCTCAGATAAGTTTGGGTTGCCCCGATCCGAAGCCGGCCAGCAATTTTTTGCGGCGAATTGACGCTCTGCATGAGGCATTCATCAAGTTGTTCGACGATGGGAGCAATGCGCCCGAGCAAGTCCTGCGCCACATCGCTCAACACCGCCAGCCTGCCCTGTCTCTCGAAGAGCACCAGACCGAGCCGGCCGGACAGCTCCTTCATTTGCTGGGACAGTGCCGAGGGCGTGACATGCAGTTGCTGAGCCGCGCGGGCAAAAGAGCCGAAGCGAGCCACCGCGATCAGCCCGCGCAGCAAACGAAGATCAATGGCCTCCAGATTCATTAGCAATGCTTACTTGAAAGTTAAGAAAATAACAGTTTACTTAATCGTTGGGTTTTCGTATATTTTGGTCCTGGCTGGCAAAGTTTCTGGCTTAGAACAATTTTGAACACCTTTGACCGGCCGAACCATTATGGAGCCCAGCTTTGCGTAAACCACGTCTTGCGTTTTTTTCCGGCCTGCTGGCCCTGAGCGGCCTTTTCGCGTTCATTCAGTCCTCCGACGCGCATGCTCAGAGCTCGTTGTCAGGCTTTCCCGCCAAACCTTTGCGCCTCGTGGTGCCTTTTCCCCCGGGTGGGCCGACCGACATCGTGGCCAGGCCTCTGGCCCAAATGCTCGGCGATAAACTGAAGCAACAGGTATTAGTCGACAACAAAGGCGGCGCCGGTGGGGGCATTGGCGCCGAGCTGGTCGCACGTGCACCATCGGACGGCCACATCTTGCTGATGGCTACCGTCGGCACCCATGCCATCAATGGCAGCCTGTACAAACGCCTGTCCTATGATGCGGTCCGTGATTTCACGCCGATTGCACTGGTCGCCAGTGCACCAGTGGTGATCGTCGTGCCTGCCGACTCAGCCATCAAAACCCTGGCCGATTACATTGCCCAGGCACGCAAGGCCCCCGATACCGTGCAGTACGGTAGCGCCGGCAACGGCACGCCCGGACACCTCACTGGTGCCATGTTTGAGGCCGCCGCCCAAATTCAGCTCAAGCACATCCCCTACAAGGGCAGCTCTCAGGCCGTGACCGATTTGCTCGGCAGCCAGATCAGCTCCATGTTCGATCCGGTGCAATCGGTGATCGCCCACATCCAATCCGGCAAGTTGCGAGCTCTGGCGGTGACCAGCAGTA
>JAYWIG010000022.1:0-20634 GCA_043789035.1 Betaproteobacteria bacterium | reverse complement strand
CCAGACGCGAGCATGGCATGTAACTTAATCAGTGCCGAGTCGAGATGCTTATTCAGGCCTTTGGTTTGATGCAATTCAATGTAAAAAGCATCCAAGGTTTCTGGCTCTCGACTTATTGCCCTGAGAACATCCCAGCATTGCACATTACCCGAACCTTCCCATATTGAATTTAACGGAGCTTCGCGCTTTAATCGCGGCATCATGCCTTCTTCAACGTAACCTGCTCCGCCTAGGCATTCTTGCGCTTCGTTTACGAAGGGTGTCCAAAGATTGAAAACCCAGTACTTCCCAACCGCTGTGAGCAAACTCGCAATGGCACTTATTTCGCCGCCGGTCAAAGAACTGAAAGCCGATAACTCCGGCGCTGCCCAATTAGCGCCCTGTAATGCAATAGCGTCCTTCAACGCGACATCGGTTTCGTGGGTGGTGTATTGTGCATGTGGCTTGGCTTGGTTTGTTACTTCATGGGTATGAAAACCGGTATCGAGGCGGGTAGTTGTAGGCTCTTGAGACATAACTATAGTTATCTGAATTAAAAGGGGCACTCGTTCCACACATCTTATATGGGATGTGAATCAAAATAGAAACATCGACGACGTAATTATTATTCTCAAAGCGTGGACACCGCCTTCGCTGACCCATTCTGTAAACGTAAAAGTCACGTTAATATCGTTCCACGAAATATTTTGAATTTAATTGACCTTCAGAAAGCAATTCCCCTAGTGACGAAAAAAACTGGAGTAGTGATAGTAGGAGGAGGGCCTGCTGGCCTGATGTTGGCGATTGAATTAGGCTGCCGAGATGTGCCCTGTATCGTTCTGGAAGAGGATGCCGCGGGACCGGACTTCCCAAAAGCCAATGCCACCTCCTCCAGAACAATGGAACACTTTAGGCGCCGAGGCTTCTCCAAAGAAATAAGGGCGCTGGGCTTAACGGCAGACCACCCACAAGATATTGTTTATGGCGGTCGCTTGGCCGAAAAAGAGCTCACTCGATTTGTCATTCCTTCGCGTCAACAAGCGGCTGATCGATCTGCTTTTGGCGACTACGGAGAAGATACTTGGCCGACGCCCGAACTTCCACATCGCGCTCAGCAAATGATGATTGAGCCGGTGATGAGAGTTCAGGCCCAAAAGTATAAATCGGTACAACTGTTGTGCGGCTGGCGGGCCGAATCGTTTTCGATGGACGAGCAGGGCGTCAAGGTAAAGGTAAAAAGTACCGAAAGCCAAGATTCCTTCGACATTGAATCTGCCTACATGGTTGGTTGCGACGGGCCTAGAAGCTTGGTTCGAAAGACCTTAGGCTTGGTTTATGAAGGCCATACGGACGGCGATAGAGACTTTTTCGGTGGCCAGATGCTTTCGGTCTTTTTCTCATCGAAAGACCTTTACAAGGTGCTCGCGAAAGAAAGGGCTTGGATGTATTGGGCGGTGAATTCTGAGCAGCGTGGCATGTTGGTATCGATTGATGGCATCGATAAATTCCTTTTTGCTCTGCAGCTTAAACCTGGCCAAACCGCCGAATCGGTAGACTTTAGAACGGCTGCTTTTAAGGCTATCGGCGCCAATTTTGACATCGATTTAATCGGTGTTGCACCTTGGTTTGCTGGCTTCACCTTAGTGGCTGAAAAGTTTGCCAAAGATCGAGTCTTTCTTGCCGGTGATGCGGCCCATTTGTTCACACCCACTGGCGGCATGGGTTACAACACTAGCGTGGACGATGCCGTGAATCTGGGCTGGAAACTAGCAGGCGTTATTCATGGCTGGGCCGACGAAAAGATACTCGCAACCTACGAGTCTGAGCGTAAGCCGATAGCTCAGAGAAACACGACTTTCGCGCGTGCCATGGCCGACAATATTGGCAAAATCAAAGTGCCGCCGGCGGCGGAACAACCGGGCGCAGAAGGTGATGTCGCCCGGGCTGAGCTTGGGAAAGCCTTGAACAAACACGTGAGGACTGAGTTTAATATTCCTGGCCTGCAACTCGGTTTGCGATACAACAAGAGCCAAATTATTGCCCCAGAAAATTCGCCAATTCCTGATGACCAACCCAATATTTATATTCCTAGTGCCAAACCAGGCGGTCGAGCTCCCCATCTATGGATAAACGGGCAATCGATTTTCGACCTATTTGGGCTAGACTTTACCTTATTATGTTTGGCCAATATCGATAGCGCCGACATTGCAGACTGGCAAAAGCAGTTCGATGCGGCGGGAGTTCCGCTCCACATTACTTATTGCGACAGCAAAGAGGCAAGAACGCTTTATGAGGCCGACAGAGTTCTCATTCGCCCCGATCATCATGTCGCTTGGCGCGGCGCCACGGTAGGCGGTTATGACCAAATTCAAAAAATCATCCATATGATTTGCGCGAGATAGTATAAATAAAGGAGAGAACCTTCATGGAAAACATAGCAGGCAATCAAAGTGCAAACTCCCTCCGAAGAGCTGGCGTAACCGCAGTTCACTCGATTGAGCATATTGTTTTTACCGTGCCCGAAATCGCGGCGGCTGAAAAGTTTTACACGGCTTTTGGGTTCGATGTTCGCAAAAAAGATAACCAAGTTGATATCTACACAGTAGGGCACCCGCACCGCTGGATGAGCGTGATTGCTAATAACAAGCCTAAGGTATTGCAGTACATTACCTTCGGTATTTTTGCTGAAGACGTCGCTCCATTTGAGCAACGAATCAAGGCTATGGGCATAGGTCGTGCGCCTCATGCGATGGCACCTGCAGGTGGTCTTTGGCTTGAAAGCCCCGAGGGTACGGCGATTCAACTTGTTGTGGCGAACAAAGTATCGCCACATCGAAAAACACCGAAATCCGAAAGCAGGACGCAAGCTCGTACGTTAGCCTCAGCGCAAATGCGCAGCCAAGCGAAGAAAGTGCACCCACGTTGGTTATCGCACGCCCTGCTGTTCACCACCGACGTTTCCCGGATGATTGAATTTTGCGAACAGGCTTTAGGTTTAAGGCTTTCTGATCGTTCCGGCGATGTCGTAGCGTTCACCCATACGCCGCATGGTAGCGATCATCATTTACTCGCCTTCGTGAAATCTGATGGCCCAGGCCTTCACCATACGAGTTGGGATGTGGGCAGCTTAGATGAAGTCGGCGAAGGCAGCGAGCAGATGAGAACCGCTGGGTTTCCAGACGGTTGGGGCGTTGGTCGTCACGTGCTCGGCTCGAATTACTTTTATTACGCTAAAGACCCTTGGGGAAGTTTTGCCGAATATTCCTACGACATCGATTTTGTGTCGCCAACAATTGATTGGCAAAGCGGCGACTTCGCACCCGAGGATTCCTTTTACCTTTGGGGGCCAGCAGTGCCAGAATGGTTTGTTGTCAATACCGAGCAGCAAGCAAAGGATGGTGCGGAGCCCGCTTAGGAAAGACTGGAAGCTCCTTGGCTTCCATGCCGTTTATTTGACATAATATACATATGCGCATAATTCAGGATTGGCATTTCATACAACTCAACGGACACAGCCAGCCTTGCAAATCCATCACAAAACAACCATGCTTGCATTGTCCTTTTTAAATCATTGCCAATGCCAATCAACTATTCCCGAAAACTTATAGGTCGAACCAGAAGCAAAGACGCTAACGCGCAGCTCGGCTTTGTTCTTGCTTTCGTGGCAGGTGCAATCAACGCAGGCGGGTTTTTGGCTGTTCAACAATATACCTCGCACATGACAGGTATTGTTTCCGCCATGGCCGACCATATCGCTCTTGGAGCAATTGATTTGGTATTAACTGGAATTGGCACGCTTGCATCGTTCATCATCGGCGCTGCTTGCACGGCGGTAATGGTCAACTACGCGCGGCGGCACAACATGCATAGCGAATACGCCTTCCCCTTACTTTTAGAAGCTGGGTTATTGCTTTGTTTCGGTGTCTTAGGGGCGAGGCTCGCTGATATCCACGGCGTATTTGTATCAGTTACAGTGATGTTGTTAAGTTTCATCATGGGCCTTCAAAACGCAGTGATTACCAAATTGTCAAAGTCGGAAATTCGCACAACTCACATCACTGGAATCGTTACCGACATAGGCATTGAATTGGGGAAACTAATGTATTTAAACTCTGATGGTTTGATTAAAGTTCCAAAAGTCAAGGCCGATAGAGAGCACCTTAAAGTGTTGACTTTTCTAGCGGGTTTCTTTTTCTTTGGAGGTATATTTGGAGCGCTTGGTTTCAAATATGGCGGTTACATAGCCACAGTACCTCTGGCATTGACGCTAATGATTCTGGTCATTGTTCCAGTAGCAGACGACGTTATCGAAATGCTTAAGCGCGGGAAAGGTCTTTAACAAGTTCCCAAAAGCTTGAATTTCCTAGGTAGGTAATTTACTGTGGTTCGATTGGTGCTAACTTTGGTTTTGCCTTGGTGCCAAACTTTGCTTCAAACTCGGCATGCTTTTTAAGCAGCCAAGCTTCCTGCTCAGCTTCGCCATACCGCTTCATGTAAGACGCTGCGCTAAAGCCTTGCTGATTAGAGTAAGTTGGATCGGCGCCATTTTCCGTTAACCATCGCATCACCGTGATGTGCTTGTGTCGAGCAGCCATCATAAGCGGCGTTGTGTTGTTCGGAGACTCTGCATCAATGTACGCATGGTTTTCAACCAAAAACTCAACCACTGAAAGCTGCCCGTTAGCTGCCGCATAGTGCAAGGGTGTCCAAAGCGTTTTATTTATCTGCGCCCCCCGCTTTACAAGCGCTTTGACTAAATTTAAGTCGCCATTAAACGCGGCCAACATTAACGCGGTTTCGCCAGATTTTGTTTCTTTATTCACGTCTACCTGGGCAAGTTTGAGCAAGGTACTGGCCACGTTGCTCGATTTTTCACGAGCAGCGACGATGAGCATGGTTCCTTGATCTAATATTTCAACATTCGGATCTGTACCGCGCAGTAAGGCAGTTGTTACGGCGCTGGTATCGTCTCTTTTGATCGAGTTGAATAAATCCTCCCAAGGGCCAGCCGTTGAAAGTTGACTAAAAATGAGCAATGCGGAAGTCGTAAAAAATTTAAGGTAAAACATTAGATAAATTTTCTATCTTATTGAAAAGTCTAAAGAAATTTTCTGTCGTTTGTATGCCAATCGATTCAGCGGAGACTCCACGCAGATTCGCCACTGCCTTGGCAACAAAACTAACGAAAGCAGGTTCATTTAATTTGCCGCGATGCGGCACAGGAGCCAAATAGGGCGAATCAGTCTCAATAAGCAGTCGGTTTGCCGGCACCTTCATTGCAACTTCATGTACTGCGGCAGCGTTTTTAAAGCTGACGATGCCCGACATCGAAATATAAAAGCCCAAATCAAGCGCCCTCTTTGCAACACTCCATTCCTCGGTAAAACAGTGCATTACGCCACCGGCGTCGCCAGCACCCTGCTCTGTCATCATCCGCAAAGTGTCTTCTGAGGCTGCTCTAGTGTGAATGATCAAAGGCATTTGAAGTTGCTTTGCCGCTTCGATATGCACCGAAAATCTATTGCGCTGCCAATCCATATCAGGTAGCTGTGGGTCAGTTTTGAGTCGAAAATAATCCAACCCCGTTTCGCCGATGGCAACTACCTTGGGATTGGCTTTTGTGAGCTGCAACAGCTTTTCCACAGTCGGCTCTTCATGTTCTGCGGGCAAATAATCTGGGTGTACTCCGCAAGTGGCATACAGGCGGTCATCGGAGTTTGCTGTGGCAATAACTCTCGGAAAGTCTTCCAAATTTACTGATATGCATAGCGCGTGAGTAACTTGTAGCTCCTGCATGCGCACTAGGCGAGCAGGTAACTCCGCTGCAAGTTCAGGGAAGTCTAAATGGCAATGGGAATCTATGTACATACAGCATTTTAAACGCCGTTGCTTTTAACGAATCAATTGTGAAACGAATCGATTGTGAAAACTAAAGAGTATGGGTAGGCCGAGCCGCCTTAAGTGCACTTCCTATCAAGTTTTCTATCTTCGCTCTAACCTTTTCAGCAACATCGCTCTTGTTGAACTGCACGCCGATACCTTGCTGGCGGCCGTTAACTCCTGCAGGGGTAACCCAAACAACTTTGCTTGATACAGAATCCCGAGCTGGGTCATCCATTAGTGAAACAATGAGATAGATGTCATCACCAATGTTGGCAACTCTTGTTGTCGGTACAAATAAACCACCGTTATCGACAAATGGCATATAAGCCGCATACAAAGCCGCTTTTTCTTTGATTGCTAGTTGAACGACGCTTGGTCGCGGGGCGGCTGGCACTGTTGATGGCGCTGCGGTGGTTGCGTCTGACATGATGATGACCTTTTAGAAAAGCTTGCAATACCTCATCAGAGTTTCTTCGGCGAACAGCCTCGGGTTGAGTGGGTGACTTGCCCAGCGCCGGTTTTGATCCAGCCACTGAATAAACTTCATCATCTCAGCAGTATTTAACTTCGGTGCTCTTGCCAAGCAGTCGAGCGTTGTTGCAAACGTGCCAAATCTGGCCGGCGCAGAACCACTAGCAACTCTTGCAAGATCAGCTACCCAGTACTGCATTACCCCCATCCACAACGGTGTGGATAGCTGCGCCATTTGTTCTGATGCTTGTTGCCACCCAGTTTCAGGTAGCGCACGCAGCACGTCTAGGGCTAACCGATAACTGGCACTCTCTTGGCCGCGAACGAGAGCCAAAGCTCGCAAAGGCATGCCACCAGCCATTTGTAGTGCTTGGTTGAGCTCCTCTGGTTCTGGTGCCGCAACGGTTTTCGATTCGCCATAAGCCGCATTTTCTCGTAAAAATTGCTGCACTTCCGCTTGCGACGGCACTGTGAGCGTATGAAGCACGCAGCGAGATCGCAATGTTGCGGAGATTTGAGAAGCTCTCGTTGCCAGCAACACTATTAATGTATTGCCTAGCGGTTCTTCTAGAGTCTTTAGAAACGCATTGGCAGCAATATTGTTCATTGCCATCGCGGGGTCGATTAAAACGACTCTTACACCAGATCGATGGCCACCAACCGATAAGAAACGCGTCATGGCACGAATTTGATCAACTGTAATCTCGGAGGACTTCTTCTTTTCCGAATCTTTTTCTACCCCCTCTTCACCGGTATCAACGTCAATCGAAGCCGTTGGGGCGATATAACTCGGGTCGTAACTTGGATCAAAGGCCGCGGGCATCACTCGCCGTAAATCTGGGTGCGAACCTTGCGACAGCCAGTGGCAGGCTTGGCACTTACCGCAGGCAAGGCCGTATTCCCTCTTTATTTTGGGTGTTTCACAAAGTAAGCCTTCGGCTAGTTTGGTTGAAAACGCACTTTTACCGATACCAGCGGCACCCGTAACGAGTAGCGCGTGCGGTAGCGGTTTGTCAGTATGTAGAAAATACTTTAAGTCAGGCAATAACCAGTTTAGATTCATACGCTTGTAATCGATTTTAAAACCATTGCGCGAACTTCATATAGAGGCTTTAAAGCATCAATCAAAACAAATCTTTCTGGGTTTAGCGCAGCTCTTTGCAAATATGCCTGCCTAATTCTGTCGAAAAATCCGCTTGAATCATCCGCCTCAAAACGGTCGGCCGCACGAACTTTTGCACGGCGCTCGGAGGCAACTTCGGGTGGCAAATCGAACAGCAAAGTGCGGTCTGGTTGCAAATCACCTTGTACCCACTGCTCAAGTATTTCGATTTTTTTCAGATCCATTTGCCTGCCACCACCTTGATATGCAAAGGTTGAATCGGTGAAGCGGTCACAAATCACCCATTCTCCTCGCATTAAAGCTGGTTTTATAACTGTTTCGATATGATCCCGCCTAGCAGCAAACACCAGCAATAGTTCGGTAAGTCCGTCCATAGCGGTATGCAGCACTTCGTTGCGAAGCTTTTCAGCTAAAGGTGTGCCACCTGGCTCTCTGCTTAGCAAAACTATCTTCCCACTCTCACGCAGCGCAGCGGCAGCGGCTTCGATATGAGAACTCTTACCGGCACCATCGATTCCTTCAAAGGTAATAAATTTGCCAAAGCTGTTTACTAAGTTGGTCATCCACTACGCCTTATTTACCAAGCTGAAACTTGTGAACGGCACGATTGTGATCGTTTAAGTTATCCGTAAATTCGCTCGTGCCATCGCCTCGAGCCACAAAAAACAGCGCATTACTCGTTGCGGGATTCACTGCAGCTAGCAAAGAGGCCTTGCCTGGCAACGAAATTGGCGTTGGCGTTAATCCGGTGCGGGTATAGGTGTTGTAAGGGGTGTCGGTCTGCAAGTCTTTTCGACGAATATTGCCATCGAAGCGATCGCCCATGCCATAAATCGTAGTCGGGTCGCTTTGCAACATCATGCCTTTTCGAAGGCGATTAATGAAAACAGCGGCAACTTTATCTCGGTCTGATTCTCTACCGGTTTCTTTTTCGATAATGGACGCAAGCGTTAATAATTCGTAAGGCGTCTTCAAGGGCAAGTTTGGCTGCCGGTTTTGCCATACATTGGCAAGTGTTTTTGCCATCAGGTTATATGACTGTTTATAAACATCTATGTCGCTAGTTCCTGGCGAAAACGGATAAGTACTTGGAAAGAACAAGCCTTCGGCTTTGGTCTCAGTAGAACCTAGGCGTTTGAGAATTTCAGCGTCCGACAAGTCTTTGGTATCGTGCTTGATATCTATATTTTGATCAACCGCCTTACGCATTTGCGCGAATGTCCAACCCTCGATAAAGCGAATTTCAGAAAGCATCACATCACCTGAAACGACTTTATCCAAGAGTTTTTCAAGAGTTAAAGCTTCCGTTAAGCGATAAGTACCCGCTTTTAACGAACCACTATCGCCCCGTAATCGGCTGACCATCCACAGCCAACTCGGCGACACTGAAATGCCTTTAGCGTTGAGCGTAAATGCCAATTGGCGAACGCCAGATCCTTTACTAAGCTTGAAGTCGGTTGGTTTTTGGGGTAATAAAAGTAGTTGATTCTTATAACTATTCCAGGCAAAAGCAAAAGAAGTACCCGCGATAACGCATAGTCCGAGAAAGCTAATAAGCAGCAACTTGATGAAACCGCTAGATTTTGTCTTGGGGCCAGTTTGGCCCGAAGAAAAGCTTGAGTTTATGCGGTTTGGCGGCATGTGAGCATGGCAACTGTTTAAAGTGTAAGCTCTCTATAATAAGTGATAGATCAATCGGCCATGATTGGTAGAACCCCACAACGCCTTAATTGGCAGACAAAAGCCCCATGATGAGCGCTAATCAATTTTTTTCCATCCTTAACGACGACGCTGTTATTACCGCAAGAGGTGTCGATAGCGTGAGCTTTCTGCAAGGCCAGCTTACCAATGACGTCGCTTCGCTCGAAGATCAAGGTGTGCAACTTACCGGCTATTGCAATGTGAAGGGGCGCCTGCATGCCACTTTCATTCTCATTAAAAACGCGGCTGACATTGATTTAATCGTATCTGCCGACGTTGCAACCATTGTGCATAAGCGTTTGTCGATGTTTGTGATGCGCGCTAAAACCAAGTTGAGTCTCGATGGCGACGCGAGGCTAGTCGGTTTGGCTAATCCACCGCCAGAACTTGTGGGCGATCGTGCTGCTATTGCGGTGAATCAATCGGTAAAGCTGTCTCACCCAACTTCTGCTAACGTTTCTGCGACCTTTATGCGCCTAAGCGACTTGCATTCGCAGTTTAGTCGCTATGTGTTACTTACTGATTCATCTGACTTAGAGGTTTGGACGAGTTACTTTTCAACCGTCATGCAAGAGCAACCATTTGCGAACTGGAGAGCTGCCGAAGTAGGCGCAGGTATCGTGCGAGTCGGTTTAGAGCTGACTGAAATGTTTGTACCCCAGATGCTCAATCTAGAAGTGCTTGGCGCGGTGAACTTTAAGAAAGGTTGCTACCCTGGGCAAGAAGTTGTTGCCCGCAGCCAATATCTCGGCAAAATGAAACGCCGTACTTTTTTGTATTCAGCGAGTGGTAATTCCAACACGTTCAAATTAGGTGCCGATGTCATCGACGCTGCAACCTCAAATGTCGAAGGGCAAGTTGTCGGTATAGCCTCTGTTGAAAATGCAGAAGAAGTTGGTCAGCGCAAAGTTTTGATCGAAACATCTACTGATGTTTTCGCGGCAACCCAAGCACGAACAACGTCACTCAAAACAGGCGACGTTATGCTGAGCGCCCTTGCCCAGCCCTATGAGCTACCGGTTCATGAATCGCTGAAACGCGTGCTTTAACCTTTAATAGCAATAGTTTCATGTGCATCGCTGCCTTCGCGCTAGATGTTGGCCCTTATGCTGCGGTCATCATTAGCAATCGCGATGAATGGCTACATCGAGCGGCTCAGGCAATGGATTGGTGGCCTGATCAAATAACGCTTGCAGGCATAGATCTTACCGCAGGTGGAACCTGGCTGGGCCTAAGCAAAGCTGGGCGCTTCTCAATGATTACCAATATTCGTAGCTCCAGCCTAGATGAAAAAATATATGCACAATCGAGAGGCAAACTTCCCCTTGAATGGCTCAATGGTGCTCATAATTCGAAAGAGTTCGCCAGCTTGCTAAGTGAAACGGCCCGAGAATATGCTGGTTACAACATCATTTATGGTGATTTGAAAACACAAGCGCTTCTGCACTTTAACAACCAAGAAGGCGTGGTCAGTCAGTTAGAAACAAAACAAATCCATGGCCTCTCAAACGCTAGTTTAAATACGCCTTGGCCTAAATTGGTTCGCTTGAAGGCGTCTCTTGAGTCTTTGTTAGCCATGCACGATGCTGCTGATACACAAAAATTCAGCTCTGAACTGTTTCAAACCTTAACGGATAAGACAAACTTCGACGATTCCCCGCTTTCAGCAATCAACGTCGATATTGATAATTTTCATGGAACTGGTAGTAGTTATGGCAGGCGTTGTTCGACGATAATTCTTGTTCATCGCGACGGCATAGTGAGTGTTCAAGAGATTCAGCGTGCAGGCATCAGCCATTCATTTCGCTGGAAGCTATAAAGATTCGAGTAAATCGAGTTTCATTTTTTGGTGTGCTATGCCCACCTCAACATACTCCGCACCCTCTGGTTCGAACCCGTGATTCGCATAGAAACCTTGCACATACGATTGGGCACTCAACACTATCGATTGATAACCAGCGTCGAACGCATGTTCGATTAACGCCTGCATAATGTCATTGCCAATACCGTGACGGCGATACTCTTGGAGTACCGCCATTCGGCCAATTTTTGCAGCGCCGTCAGGTTTTTCTGGCGCGATTAAACGACCTGTGCCGACAGCTTTCGAAGCGGAGGCGGTTTCAGAGTAAACCAGTACATGAATACAGATTTTGTCGATTTCATCCCATTCAAGTTCAGCCGGAATACCCTGCTCCTTAACAAATACTTGCGTGCGAACTTCTGCGGCGTCTTTGCCAAGTTCACTCCAGAGCCCAAGCGTTGTTCGGGTGGATGATTTCATTCTGGCTTAATCTTCTCGAAACCGATAAACAGGCTTCGAAACTCTGGCGGGATGGGTTTTGCTTTTCCTTCCAAGGCATACACATAAGTTATGTGGCCAGTGATTAGCAGCTCATCGCCTCGATAGATTTCAAACAAAAACCCCATGCTTGAGTTACCAAGTTTTTGAGCTCGAGCGCATACGTCAAGCATGTCGTCGTACTTAGCAGAGCCGTGGAAATCAAGCGTCGAGCGAACGACGTACATATTCTCGATAAAGTCACGTACGGCTGATGGGTTGCCGCCCGTCATTGCACGCCAGTACTCGGTAACGCCAACGTCTAAATACATCAAGTAGTTTGCGTTGAATACGATGCCTTGAATATCAACTTCAGCCCATCGCACGCGCAAGGGATACACCATAGAAAAGTCTTGTTTAGCCATAGTTTTATTGCTTAAGGTTAAGTGCCGCTGCTAATGCGTCGGCTGCTTCTTTATGTGCCAATAGTACTTCAGGAATAAGGCCGCCATGCATCATGAAATTGTGCATCATTCCTGAAAACACTTGGCAACTTACCTTCACCCCTGCGTGAGCAAGCCTTTCAGCGTACGCCAATCCTTCGTCACGTAACGGATCATGGCTGGCCAAACCCAGCCAAGCAGGGCAAATGCCTGCTAAGTCATCGGCGAGTAAAGGTGCGAAACGCCATGTTTGAGCCTCAGCCTCTGAACGGTAACCCGCGTAGAACCATTCAATGGTTTTTCGATCGAGTAGATATCCTGTTGCGAATTCATATTGAGATGCGCTAATCAAGTCACTCGCAAGGTTTGGATAAAAAAGTAGTTGCAACGCAATCGGGATATGCAGATTTCGTGCCGAAATTGCAGTGATGGCAGCCAAGTTGCCACCCGCACTATCGCCACCTAATGCAATGCGATTTTCGTCTATACCCATCAAATTCGCGTTCGAGCGAAGCCATAGCAAAGTATCAAGTGCATCATTTACCGCGGCAGGAAATGGATGTTCCGGTGCTAACCGATATTCAAGAGACAAAATCATCACGCCAGATTTTGCCGCTAGTGACCGGCATAAATTGTCATGAGTTTGAATCGATCCTATGGTGAAACCACCGCCATGAAAGTACAAAAGCGCGGGTTGAAGTTCAGGGTTAAGCTGATGCGCGTAGCGTTTAAGCTGTAATTTGCGCCCCAGCAGGCCAACGACGTGGTCGTCGATTAAGGTAATTGGCTCGGCCTTAATATCGATAATTCCAGATGTTTTTTCGAAAGCCTTTCTTGCCTTGACGGCTCCTAACTCTGGATAGCTAGGCCCATCGTACCGATCAGCCTTTGCCTTTAGTTTGGCCGAGCCGGAAAGTAACAATTTGCTATCGGTCAAGGCTTTGCAAAGGCTAAGATGCTTTTCACGCAACGCTCGGGATGTTCGTGAATCAACCAATGGGTAGCGTCTGGCCAATGCTCAATTTCAAGGTTCGGTACAACCTCTTCCAAGCCGTCTAAGAGCACTTTGCCAAGTGCCACATCTAGTTCACCCCAGATTACTTTCGTAGGTACCGTAACAGTAAATTTTTGAGGGTCGAGCTTTAAGCGTTGCGCACCAATGTCGCTTACTGTTGGAGGATATAAAGGCGATGCTCGATAGTAGTTAACGCCACCAGTGAGTGCACAAGGTTGGCTCCACGCAGCGATATAAGCCGCTTTCGTTGCGCCAGTAAACCACGGCAAAGAAGTCCCGAGAAAACTCATCATCCGCTCAAAATTGTTTTCTGCGAGCGGTATTTCGGAGCCTGGCGCTCGAAGCCAATTCATGTATTCACTCGCGAGTTGTTGCTCCTTATCCCAAGCCAATGCTTTGGCAAAAGGCACAAGGTGCGGAGCGTTCAAAATGATTAGTTTGGTAATTGCTTGTGGTTGCGCGATAGCTAAATTCCAAGCGATTGCCCCACCCCAGTCATGGGCTACCAATACAAACGTGTCACGCTCTAAGTGCTTGGCAAGCGCCATCACATCGGCCATGATGAGTGCAGCCTTGTAGCTTTCAACTTCGGTTGGCTTGTCCGATAAATTGAAGCCGCGTAGATCTGGCGCTACCACCCAAAAATGCTCTGCAAGTGCAGGCATTACGCCTTCATAGGCAAACCAGAACTCTGGAAAGCCATGCAACAAAATCATCAATGGTTTCTTGGAATCGCCAGCCGTAGCGTAATGAAGCTTTACCTTATCCTCACCGCCCACAATGCGTGGGCCAGCATCGAAAAATTGATTCGTTTGGATAGAGCTATTTTGCGGCATAGGCCACATCTGGCTTATAGGTAAATGGGTCTGTTGGGTTGCGCTGCTGAGCCACGTCATCGAGCCGCAGTTTTACAGAGTTCATGATTTTTTGATGCGTGATGATGTAAAAACGCTCTTCTTCAATGGCTTTAAAGGTTAGCTCTCCGACTTCAACCGCGGAGACTTTACCCGACGTAACGGCTTTTTCAGACGCTTTTTGTGATGCAACCATCGATGCAGTCGGTTCTCCACCGGCAAGGTCCTCAGGGCGATTACGATGCGATAAATGAATACCGGTCGGCACAAACGCTGGGCACAGTACGCTAGCACCCAACTTTGATTTCACAAGGCGTAAATCGTTGTATAGAGTCTCACTCAGTGCAACAACCGAATGTTTGCTTACGTTATAAACGCCCATTGTTGGCGCAGACAGCAACCCAGCCACAGATGCAGTGTTCACAATATGGCCCGCTTCGCCGTGCGCCAACATTGCAGGCACAAATGCACGGACGCCATGAATAACGCCCCAAACATTCACGCCTAACACCCATTCCCAGTCCGCTTGGGTGTGTTCCCACATTAGCCCACCAGCCGCGACACCGGCGTTATTGAAAAGTAAATGCACATTACCAAAGGCTTTTTTTGCAGCAACGGCAAGCGCATCTACCTGAGCACCCTTGGATACATCGACCACCTCGGCGATCACCTTTGCACCTTTAGAGGTAAGTTCATCGGCCACCGCCATCAGTGCATCTTTTTGCACATCGGCTAACACCAAATTCATGCCTAGAGAAGCACCTTTGCGCGCAAACTCTCGACCAAAGCCACTACCTGCGCCGGTAATTACTACAGTTTTTTGGGGGAAATCTTTCATCGAAACTTTTTGATTTATTCGTCGTAGCCGGGGTTGGTTCGATTTAACTTACGCAAAAGCGCGGGCCAGGCAAGGCTTCCGCCCATACCTTTGGTGACTGTCATCACGGCTTTTTTCACGCCACTCATGACATGCGGTGTCACTTCTCTTAAAGTTGCGCCGTTACCCTGTGCAGCAATCTGAATTTGACAGGCACGCTCGAAAGTGTACATGGCTAAAAACGCATCTGGAATGGTTGGGCCAACAGTGAGTAGGCCGTGATTGCGCAGCAGCAAATTGGTTTTCATTCCTAAGTCAGCTTGCAGCCTTGGTTTCTCATCGTCCAACACGGCGATGCCTTCATAGTCATGGTAGGCAAGGCTGGTTAACACTACACTAGCTTGCTGAGAAATTGGCAGCAAACCATTTTCTTGTGCCGCCACAGCGACACCTGCCGCCGTGTGAGTATGTAAAACACAAACCACGTCGTCACGGGCTTCATGAATGGCGCTATGAATAACAAAACCTGCTTGGTTCACAGGGAATGGCGATGGCATCAATGGTTTGCATTCTTGGTCAACCTTAATCAGTGATGAAGCCGTGATCTCCTCGAACATTAACCCATAGGGGTTAATAAGAAAATGATGCTCAGGCCCAGGTATTCGGGCCGAGATATGAGTGAATATCAAATCGTCCCACCGATGCATCGCAATCAATCGATAGCAAGCAGCGAGGTCGACCCTAAGCTGCCACTCTTCGGCAGACACGATTTCTTTGACATTGTTTGATATTCCGAGGGGCGCGTTCATATTGTCTCCTTATTAATCTATTTAAGCTCTGGCCTTAATGGCTCTAAATGTTCCCGAAGCTTTACTCAAAATCGTTCCGTTGGCGTCAACAATCTCAGACTCGCAAAAAGCCATTTTTGCTGTGCGCTTCAAACAAATGCCATGGACTAATAGCTCTCCCCCCTCGGTCGGTGACCACATGGCAGGTGCTAAAAATGTCGATTTCATTTCTATCGTTACTACGCCAAACTGCTCTTCTAAGGTCGCGTCAGGGTCGTTAAACAAGCTTCTTGCCGCCATGGCCATGGCCACGTCGAGCACCGTCATTTGTACGCCTCCGTGGGCGACCGAAAATGAATTCGTATGATGCTGTTGCATGACTAAACGCAAACTCGATTTACCGTTTTCAGCCCCTAGATACTCAACGCCTAGCCAGTTCAAAAAAGGAATTTCAGCGGGAAATTTTTGTAATTTATTCATAGGCTCATTAAAACTAGACCGCAGTCATTCCACCATCAATGGCCAATATCTGGCCTGTGATGTGTTTGCCTGCGTTCGAGCAAAACAAAACCGTAGCGCCTTTCAAATCATCCTCATCGCCCAATCTTTGCGTGGGCGTAAGCGCAATGATTTGGTCTTCGATTTTTTCTAGGGTCGCTTTGGTCATCTTCGAAGGAAAAAAGCCTGGCGCAATGGCATTCACCGTGATGCCGTAAGGCCCCCACTCTCCCGCAAGTGCGCGGGTAAAGTTTACAAGCCCGCCCTTGGTGGTGTTGTAGGCAAGCGTCTTGTTCGACCCCATTGGGTTACCACGCAAACCCGCAATCGATGCAATCGTCAATACACGGCCATACTTCTTAGGAATCATGGCGTGCTTACCGATGGCTTGGGTTAGCAAAAACACCGCTGTCAGGTTTAAGTTTACGAGCTTCATCCAACCATCGAGTGGATGATCTTCAGCGGGGGCACCCCAAGTTGCGCCGGCGTTATTAATCAAGATGTCGCAACCACCGAGTTGCTTCAATGCAGCCTCGGCAAACTTACCGACATTGTCTGGCGAACCTTGGTCTGCTGCAATAAATGAGGCGTTGTACCCAAGACCTTTGAGGTGGGCTACAGCTACATCAAGCTCATCCGCCTTGCGAGCGGACAAAAGCACTGCAGCGCCTTGCTCGCAAAGCGCCTCCGCCATTTGTAGGCCAAGGCCGCGAGAGCCTCCAGTGATGATCGCCTTGCGGCCTTCTAAGCTCAAAAGGGAAGAAACTGATGTCATATTTTTTGCTTCGCTGGGGCTTAAAACCAGCTGTCTTTCATAGTCAGAGTGGTGTCATCTAATGTATTAAGCAAATCGAACATGGTATCGACCTTGGGTAACTCCCAACGAAAGAAGTAGCTCGCGGCCTGCAGTTTGCCCAAATAAAAATCATTCTCTTTTTCATCCGCATTTGCAGCAGCGCAAATAGACTGTTCTAACCAGACCCAAGCCACAACTATATGGCCAAAGGCTTCAAGAAAGACTGTGGCATTGGCCAAGGTCACATTAAGATCTGGCGCGCCGTATAAGGTTTTTAGAGTTGGCTCGATGCGCTGAAGTAATGCGTCAAGAGTGTTGGCACCCTGCTTCACCACTGCATTTTTATTCAAACTCGCTTTCTTTAAAGTCGCGAGAATTTCTGTCGCAAGTGCCGCCAAACCAGCGCCACTTTGCATACGAACTTTGCGACCTAAAAGATCTAAGCCTTGAATGCCATGCGTACCTTCATGGATAGGATTTAAGCGGTTGTCTCGATAGTATTGTTCTACGTTGTAGTCACGGGTGTAGCCATAACCACCGTGAATTTGAATCGCTAGACTATTGGCTTCCAAGCACCATTGTGACGGCCAACTTTTTGCAATCGGCGTCAACATTTCCAGTAGCAAATTTGCTTTTGTTTGTTGCTCTGGTGAACCAGTTTTCGTGTCATCGACTAATTGCGCGCAATACAAATTCAGGCCGAAAGCACCTTCCACATAGCTCTTCTGCGCCAGCAACATCCGCTTAATATCGGTGTGCTCAATAATCGGCAATTGCGGCGTGATTGGGTCTTTGTTTTGCGGTGCTCTGCCTTGTGGACGGTTGCGCGCATAGTCAAGCGAATGCAAATAACCTGCATAGCCCAGCATCGTTGCGCCAAGGCCAACGCCTATACGCGCTTCGTTCATCATGTGAAACATACACTGCAAGCCATTGTGAAGCTTGCCAACTAGGTAGCCTACCGCGCCAGCCTTTGCACCGTCACCTGTATTCGGCGTGAACTTACCTTCCCCGAAATTCAACAGGCAATTAGTTGTGCCACGATAGCCCATCTTGTGGTTTAAACCAGCCAAAGTAACGTCGTTGCGTTCCTCTATCGAGCCATCTGTGTTAACTAATTTTTTAGGCACGATGAAAAGCGATATTCCCTTCACACCGGGTATCAACTGGCCGTTTTCATCAGGCACTTTTGCTAGCACCAAGTGCACGATGTTTTCAGACAACTCATGCTCGCCAGCAGAGATCCACATCTTGTTGCCAGTTAAGCGGTAAGTGCCATCGCTTTGCACGACGGCTTTGGTGCGAATATCGGAGAGCGACGAACCCGCTTGAGGCTCAGATAAACACATGGTGCCAAAAAAACGCCCTGTAAGCATAGGCTCAACATAGGTCTTTATTTGTTCTTCCGTGCCATAAGCCAGCAATAAGTTTACATTGCCAATTGTGAGGAACGGGTAACTTGCCGCACCTACACTGGCACCTTTGAAATAGGAAAAGCAGGCCTTTTCGATCACGCAAGGCAACTGCATCCCGCCACGTTCGAAGTCTTGCCCTGCTGCCATCAGCCCGGCATCGCAAAACACTTTGAGGGCCTTGGCCAATTCTGGCGGCGTGGTCACCTTCTCGCCATCGAAATGTGGCTCATTGGCATCGAGCAGCTTATTGATCGGATAAAACTCATTGTCTGCAATCTGCTCGCAAGTATCGAGCGCGGCATCGAATGTTGCGCGCGAATGCTCCGAGAAACGTTCGCGCTGCGTTAACCTCTCTACCTGCAACCACTCATACAAGTAAAAGTCTAGGTCGCGTCGAGAGAGGTATTTTGAGGTCATAGACTGATTTAATGAATGATTTCGAACAAGCCTGCCGCACCCATACCACCACCTACGCACATAGTGACTACTGCGTACTTGGCTTTACGACGACGGCCTTCGATCAACGCGTGGCCCGTCAAACGCTGACCTGACACACCGTAAGGATGGCCTACAGCAATTGCGCCACCGTTCACGTTGAGCTTTTCGTCAGGGATGCCAAGCGTATCGCGGCAGTAAATAACTTGAACTGCAAACGCTTCGTTTAATTCCCATAAATCGATGTCCGACACTTTCAAGCCTGCTTTTGCAAGCAACTTAGGAATTGCATACACCGGGCCAATACCCATCTCATCCGGCTCACAACCCGCAACTGCAAAGCCACGGAAAATGCCCAATGGCTTCAAGCCACGCTTTTCTGCGGTGGCTCTATCCATTACCACGCAGGCACCCGCACCATCGGAAAACTGGCTAGCGTTACCGGCGGAAATTAAACCACCAGGAATCGCGGAACGAATTTGTGAAACGGCTTCTAACGTTGTACCTTCGCGGCGGCCTTCGTCATCAGTCAATGTCACTTCTTTCGTAATCAGCATGCCGGTTTCTTTGTCGGCAACGCCCATTTTCACTGTGATCGGAACGATCTCGTCCTTAAACTTGCCTGCTGCGGCCGCAGCGCAAGCGCGTTGCTGACTGCGAGCACCGTAAGCGTCCATCACATCACGGCCGATGTTGTAGCGCTTGGCGACTTGTTCTGCAGTTTGCAACATGTTCCAGTAAATTTCTGGTTTTGCGGCAAGCAAATTCTTATCCTGCATCATGTGCATATTCATTTCGTTTTGCACGCATGAAATCGACTCAACGCCACCTGCAACGAATACATCGCCTTCACCGGCGATTACACGTTGTGCGGCCAAAGCAATGGTTTGCAAACCAGATGAGCAAAAACGATTCACCGTCATGCCCGATACCGTGATTGGCAAGCCAGCCGCCAAGGCGATTTGGCGAGCAATGTTGGCGCCTGTGGCGCCTTCAGGGTTTGCGCAACCCATGATAACGTCTTCAACTTCTGCTGCGGAAATGCCTGCACGCTCAACGGCGGCCTTCACAACAGCACCACCCATGGTGGCGCCATGCGTCAAATTAAGAGCGCCCTTCCAAGACTTTGCTAAACCAGTACGAGCGGTTGAAACGATGACTGCTTCACGCATGATGCTTCCTTTTTAAATAAGCTAAAAAAATAATCAGTTAAAAGATTTGCCTTCGGCCACTAACTTCAGCAGCAGAGGGGCGGGTTTCCAAAAGTTCTTGTCGCCGTGTGGGTTATTTGCGAATTGTTCCATCTTGGCAACTACGTTGTATAAGCCCATCACATCGGCGTACAGCATTGGGCCCCCACGATGAAGCGGGAAGCCATAGCCCGTCAGGTAAATCATGTCGATATCAGAAGCACGCTGAGCAATACCTTCTTCGAGAATCTTGGCACCCTCGTTAACCAAAGCAAGCACCAAACGATTGACGATCTCATCATCAGTTAACTTACGTGGTGTAATGCCGATTGATTTGCGATGTTCGGCGATTAAGTTCTCTACTTCTGGGTCAATTAAAGCATCACGCTTGCCTGGTTGATACGAATACCAGCCTTTGCCGGTCTTTTGCCCAAAGCGGCCTAGCTCACAAAGTTTGTCGGCAATTTTTGGATACTGCAAATTAGGTTGATCAATGTAGCGACGCTTACGTATAGACCATCCAATGTCGTTACCGGCCAAATCACCCATGCGGAATGGGCCCATCGCAAACCCGATTTTCTCAACCGCTTTATCCACCTGTTGCGGGCTTGCGCCCTCTTCCAACATGTACAAACCTTGGCGGCTATATTGCTCGATCATGCGATTGCCAATAAAGCCATCACACACGCCTGAAAGCACACCGGTTTTCTTGATGGTTTTGGCTAGCTTCATGGTGGTTGCGAGAACATCCTTCGATGTCTTTGCGCCGCGAACAATTTCAAGCAGCTTCATCACATTGGCTGGGCTAAAGAAGTGAGTGCCAATGACGTCTTGCGGACGCTTTGTGAAGTCGGCAATCTTGTTCACATCTAATGTCGATGTGTTGGTGGCAAGAATTGCGCCTGGCTTCATCACCGCATCGAGTTGGGTGAAAACTTGTTGCTTTAC
>JAYWIG010000021.1:0-20641 GCA_043789035.1 Betaproteobacteria bacterium | reverse complement strand
GGAGCACGGCCACTGGCGAGCGAATTATTCAAGCAGCTGGATTGAAAAAATATTCGATGGAGTTAGGCGGGAAATCGCCTTTCGTTATTTTCGAGGATGCCGATTTCGAACGTGCTCTTGATGCGGCCGTTTTTATGATTTTTTCCAATAACGGCGAACGCTGCACTGCTGGGTCGAGAATTATTATTCAACGTTCGATTTACAAGAGGTTTTGTGAGCGATTTACTGAGCGTGCCAGCAAAATTTCTGTGGGCGACCCTTTGGATGAAAACACTATTGTTGGGCCTATGATAAGTCAAACACATTTAGCGAAGGTGCGTGGTTATATTGAGTTAGGTGTTGAAGAGGGTGCCAGGCAATTAGTCGGTGGTTTAGGTGCGCCTTCGGTGAGTGATCGTGTGGCGAAGGGTAACTTCGTGTTGCCAACCGTATTTGCCGATGTTGATAATCGAATGAAGATTGCACAAGATGAGATTTTTGGGCCAGTGGCTTGTTTGATTCCTTTTGATGATGAAGCACATGCGTTAAAGCTGGCCAATGATGTTCGTTATGGCTTATCGTCTTATATATGGACTGAGAACCTAGGCCGCGCTCATCGTATGGCAGCTGCGATTGAAGCAGGTATGTGTTTTGTGAATTCGCAGAATGTTCGCGATTTGCGCCAACCATTTGGTGGCATGAAAGCATCAGGAACTGGGCGCGAGGGCGGTACTTGGAGTTTCGAGGTGTTTGCCGAACCTAAAAACGTGTGCGTGGCAATGGGTAACCACCCGATTCCGCGTTGGGGCGTTTGATGGGCACTTTGGCGCTAGCTGCGAAGATCACGCATGTACCGTCGATGTATCTGTGCGAGTTTCCAGGCCCCAACCAAGGTAAGCGTGATGCGGCGATTGCTGGTCATAAAGAAATTGATAGGCGGTGCAGAGCAGAGGGTGTCGATACGATTGTGGTGTTCGATGTGCATTGGCAAGTAAATAGTGAATACCACATAAACTGCGGCCCTGAGTTTAGTGGCGTATACACAAGTAATGAGCTGCCGCATTTTATTAAGAATATGCCTTATGCTTACCCGGGCAACCCAGAGTTAGGGCATTTAATTGCGGATGTTGCCAATGAGATGGGTGTAAAAACTCGTGCCCATTCAGATACCACATTGGAGTTAGAGTATGGCACCCTGGTGCCCATGCGCTATATGAACAGCGATAAGCATTACAAAGTGATTTGTATTAGTGCTTGGTGCGATTGGCATGATTTAACCGAGAGCGGTCGCTTTGGTTTGGCCGTTCGCAAAGCTATCGAAGAAAGATACGACGGTACGGTTGCGATCTTTGCGAGTGGCAGTTTGAGCCATCACTTTGCCGATAATGGCAGAGCACCTGAATTTGCCTTCAAGACGTACAACGCATTTTTGGAGCAAGTTGACAAACGTGTGGTGCAACTTTGGGAGGAGGGAGATTGGCCGACTTTTATCGAAATGCTGCCGATGTATAGCGAAAAGTGCTGGGGTGAGGGCGATATGCATGACACTGCGATGCTCTTAGGAGCCTTGGGCTGGACCGATTACCGCGAGAAGGTGGAAGTGATTACGCCTTACTTTGGGAGCTCTGGTACTGGCCAAATTAACGCAATCTTTCCCGTAGTTCCACTAAGCTAGTTATGCCACATATTGTTATTCACTACACGCCCAATCTAGAGACTCAAACCGACATGAACGTGCTTTGCCGGTCGTTAGCCGACGCGATGTTGAGCGTCAATGACGAAGGTAAGCCTGTATTTCCTATCGGAGGTACCCGCGTATTTGCGCACCCTGCGGCACATTTTGCTGTGGCTCGAGGCGAACCTCCGAGGGGAAGAGAGTTTGGGTTTGTGTATGTTTCTTTGCGAATGGCTAATGGTAGATCGGCTGCTGTTCATGAGGCAGTGGGAGCATCAGTAAGCAATGCCATTAAGGGGCATTTCGCACCATTAATTGAAAAGCACCACGTTGGAGTGACTTTTCAAATAGATGAAGGCCATGAAGTGTTTGATTTGAAGTACAGTAGCTTGCATCCTTATTTTCAAACTGCAAATCCATAGGCATTACATGAGTCGAGTTGAACCTGTTAGCCTAGGAGCTAGTCAGATTGATCGGGGAACTGATCCTGAAATTGCTAAAGTGCTTGGTAAGTTTTATGATGCATTTAGCGCGCTTGATGCCAAAACTATGGCGAGCATGTACCATGAAAAAGCTAGCTTTACCGATCCAGCCTTCCCAGATTTACGTGGTGAGCGTATTGGAATGATGTGGGCCATGCTGTGCCGCCGTGCAAAGAACTTTAGTCTGACCTACAAGATTCTTTTTGCCGATGAACGCAAGGCACAAGTCGAATGGCAGGCAAACTACCTTTATGGTGGCAAACGTAAGGTTGAAAACCATATTTTGTCGACAATCAGCCTCTGGGACGGCCTAATTGTTAGGCAAGTCGATGAGTTTGATTTTCCTCGTTGGGCCAAACAAGCCCTTGGTTTACCGGGGTTATTAGCGGGAAATACCGAGTGGTTGAGGCGAAAAGTACAGGTTACTGCGAAGGATCAGCTGGATCAATTTATCATTAAGCATTACAACGACGAAAACTAGTTGCTTCCTTGGCTGCCAATCGCTTTACTACCAGTGCTTCATTCACCCATGCGCAGCCCGAGCGTACGGCCATTTTATTGCTCCAACTTGGCACGCCTGACGCGCCGCGCCCTAAAGAAGTACGTGCTTATCTAAAGCAGTTTCTGTCTGATACGAGGGTGGTTGAGATACCAAAACTCGTGTGGGCAATTATTTTAAACGGCATTATTTTGAATGTTCGCCCTAAGAAGTCGGCGGCGAAATATGCAACGGTTTGGACGGACGAAGGCTCGCCGCTCGCGTCGCACACGATTAAGCAAACGAAATTGCTGCAAGGGTTAATGGGGTCGCGTGGACATGATCTTGAGATAGTGTATGCGATGCGCTATGGCAACCCGTCGATTGAATCGGTGATGCAAGGCCTGCGCGAAAAGAACGTCACCAAGCTTTTATGTCTACCGCTTTATCCGCAATATGCTGGGGCTACGACCGCGACTGCAATGGATTCCGTATTCGCTGAGCTAAGTAATTGGCGAAACCAGCCTGAGTTACGCACTATTCGCGCCTTTGCCAAGGATGAAAACTACATTTCAGCGTTGGCTAAAAATATCGAAAAAACTTGGGGCTACAACGGCAAACCGGATAGGCTGGTAATGACATTTCATGGCGTACCTAAACGAACTTTAGTGCTAGGTGACCCTTACCATTGCGAATGCTTGGCCACCGCTAGACTGCTTGCTGAGAAATTGAACCTGCGCAAAGACGATTACGTGGTGACTTTTCAGTCTCGCTTTGGCAAGGCGGAGTGGCTTCAACCGTATACAGAGCCGACATTGCAGGCGTTAGCGAAAGCCGGCGTGACGCGAATCGATATTGTTTGCCCTGGGTTCGTATCGGATTGTCTTGAGACGCTAGAAGAAATCGCTATGGAAGGCAAAGAGGCGTTTATAGAGGCGGGCGGCAAAGACTACCGCTACATACCATGCTTGAATGAAGCTGATGATTGGATCGCGACTTTAGCCGCGTTGGCCGAGAAGCACATGCAGGGGTGGTACACCAAACGGTTGGAAGGCGCTTCTTTGAAAATAGAAACGCAGCTGCTGAACGAGCGTCAGGCAGCTGCGAAAAAGATAGGTTCTTCTAATTAGGCTTCGGCGGGAATACGGAGCAATTGACCTGGATAAATCTTGTCTGGGTGGCTCAACATTGGCTTGTTCGCTTCGAAAATAGCCATGTATTTATTTGGAGTGTCGTAAAACTCTTTTGAGATTTTCGAAAGGTTATCGCCACTAACCACTTCGTACCACTGTGATTCGTCGGTTGGCTCGGCCACGGTCATGTGGTCGTCAACATTCGATACGCCTTGGATGTTGCCGCAACAAAGCACAATTTTCTCTCGAATTTCTTGGGTAGCCGCTTGTCCAGTGACGGTGACCGTCTCGGTGGCAGCCTCGACTTGCACATCTAAGCCATCAGCCGCAAGGCCCATGGACGCGATGTAGCCTTTAATTGCAGTAGCCGCAGCAGCATTAGCGGCGGCAGTGTTGTCGGGGGTGGGGTCTGCGGCAGCCGCTTGTTGGGCAGCGTGAGCCTCACCGCGGCCGAATAATTTTTCGCCAGCAGATTTCATAAATGACAGTAAACCCATAGATTCCTCCTGAAAGAAAGTTGATTGAGAGCAATTCGAGAAAATTTCGCTTCAAAAGTGCGAAATCCATTGTAGCCCCACTTGAAAAGCAACAGATTACCCTCAGGTTAAAGGAGTGTAAGGATTTGCTCTGGCAAAATACGCGGCTTTCCGGCAGTTGCTAATTTTTAGTGAGCCCGATCAATTCCACAAATTTAAGTAACCCTTTGATTTTTCAACGATTTAGAAAAATGTCTGACAAACCTGATTCCCAAGAGTCCGAACAAACCACGCCTGTCGATAGCGATATTCAGATGGAAGCTAGCATTCCTGCCAACGGTTCTGCTAATGTAAACGAAAGTGAACTGCCAGCCGGTGAGGCTGAAGTTATGCCTTCTGATGCAGAAAAGCTAGTTTTAGCCGAAGCCCGTGCCAGCGAGTACCAAGATTTGTATACACGTTCGTTGGCAGAAGTGCAAAACATTCGTCGTCGTGCTGCTGAGGATGTATCGAAAGCGCATAAGTTCGCGGTCGAAGGCTTTGCAGAATCTCTTCTCCCAGTACGCGATAGCCTAGAAATGTCTTTGAAGTTAGACAACCTGACAATGGATAGCCTGAAAGAAGGTGTTCAAGCCACTTTGCGCCAGCTTGCCAGCGCAATGGAAAAGAACAAAGTGATCGAGCTCAACCCATTGGGTGAAAAGCTCGACCCGAACAAGCACCAAGCGATTTCGATGGTGCCGGGCGATTCTGTTGAGCCGGCGGTGCCTAGCGGACACGTAGTGTCGGTATTGCAAAAAGGGTACTTGATTAATGAGCGGCTTTTGCGGCCTGCGTTAGTAACTGTCGCCCAATAACAATATTTGCCATTTATCGGCCGCTGTTCTTAATTAACTATTGAAATAGCGTCAAAACGCATCATTTATCAAACATTCATTTAATTTTCTTTTGAGGTTAGCAACATGGGTAAAGTAATCGGAATTGACTTAGGTACTACCAATTCGTGCGTGGCTATTATGGAGGGCGGCCAGCCTAAGGTAATTGAAAATGCTGAAGGCGCTCGCACCACACCGTCGATCATTGCCTATATGGAAGATGGCGAAATTTTAGTTGGCGCACCAGCTAAACGTCAGGCTGTTACTAATCCTAAGAACACCCTATACGCGGTAAAGCGCTTGATTGGCCGTAAGTTTGCCGAGAAAGAAGTGCAAAAAGATATCGACTTGATGCCTTGGAGCATTGTGAAAGCCGACAACGGCGACGCTTGGGTAGGTGTGCGCGACAAGAAATTAGCGCCTCCACAAGTATCTGCTGAAGTTTTGCGTAAGATGAAGAAAACCGCTGAGGATTACCTCGGCGAAGAAGTGACGCAAGCAGTTATTACTGTACCTGCGTACTTTAACGATTCGCAACGCCAAGCCACTAAAGATGCAGGTCGTATCGCTGGCTTAGAAGTGCTGCGTATCATCAACGAGCCTACTGCTGCAGCTTTGGCCTTCGGCTTGGATAAAGGCGGCGGTAAAGATCGGAAGATCGCCGTATATGACTTAGGCGGTGGTACGTTCGACGTTTCGATTATTGAAATCGCTGACGTCGATGGTGAAATGCAATTCGAAGTATTGTCGACTAACGGCGATACATTCTTGGGCGGCGAAGACTTCGACCAACGCATCATTGAGTACATCATTGGTGAATTCAAGAAAGAATCTGGCGTTGATTTATCGAAGGACGTGTTGGCATTGCAGCGCTTGAAAGAGACTGCTGAAAAAGCCAAAATCGAACTCTCATCAAGCACCCAAACCGACTTAAACCTGCCCTACATTACGGCAGACGCATCGGGCCCGAAGCACTTGAATATGAAGTTGACTCGCGCCAAGCTCGAAGCTTTGGTTGAGGACTTGATTGAGAAAACCATTGCACCTTGCTCAATCGCGATGAAAGATGCTGGCGTGAAAAACAGCGACATTGATGATGTGATCATGGTCGGCGGTATGACTCGCATGCCAAAGGTACAAGACAAAGTTAAAGAGTTCTTCGGCAAAGAGCCTCGCCGTGACGTGAACCCTGACGAAGCCGTTGCGGTAGGTGCTGCGGTTCAAGGTTCAGTACTGGCAGGTGACCGTAAGGATGTGTTGTTGCTCGACGTTACTCCGCTCTCACTAGGTATCGAAACCTTGGGTGGCGTGATGACGAAGATGATTAAGAAAAACACCACGATTCCAACGAAGTTTTCGCAAGTGTTTTCGACAGCTGATGACAACCAACCTGCGGTAACTATCAAAGTGTTCCAAGGTGAGCGCGAGATTGCAGCTGGCAATAAGGGCTTGGGCGAATTCAATCTTGAAGGCATTCCACCAGCGGCACGTGGTACGCCACAAATTGAAGTGTCCTTCGATATTGACGCAAACGGTATTTTGCATGTGGGTGCTAAAGACAAAGCTACTGGCAAAGAGAACAAGATCACCATTAAGGCGAACTCTGGTTTGAATGAAGCGGAAATCGCGGCCATGGTGAAAGATGCTGAGAACAATGCGGCTGACGACAAGATGCGTGTTGAATTGGCGCAGGCTAAAAACTCTGCTGATGCATCTGTACACCAAGTGAAGAAATCGCTGACTGAATATGGCGATAAGCTTGAAGCCGGTGAAAAAGAGAAAATCGAAGTTGCATTGAAAGAAACCGAAGAAGCGTTGAAGGGCGAAGATAAAGACGCCATTGAAGCGAAATCGACAGCATTGATGACTGCATCGCAGAAGCTTGGCGAAATGATGTACGCTAAGATGCAAGAAGAAACTGGTGCGGCCGCGGGTGCTGCAGGTGCGGCTGGCGCAGCAGGTGGCGCTGGTGCACAGGCGGGTGCTTCGGAAGCGAAGAACGACGATGTTGTTGATGCTGACTTTAAAGAAGTTAAGCGCGGTTAATTTATCGTTGTTTAGTACATAACGTTTTAAAAGATAAGGCTCGGCTAACCCCGAGCCTTCTTACGTTTGATTTTAAGTTCCGGTTTTACGTCCCGGTTTTACGTCCTTTAACCCCTAGTTAACTCTAACTAGCAACACAGATTCCAGCACATGGCAAAGCGCGATTTTTACGACATTTTGGGTGTACCCAAAAACGCAGACGACGACGAGATTAAAAAGTCTTATCGCAAAATGGCGATGAAGTATCACCCTGACCGTAACCCCGACAGTAAAGATGCCGAGGCCAAGTTCAAAGAGGCTAAAGAAGCCTATGAGATGCTTTCTGACCCGCAAAAGCGCGAAGCCTACGATAGGCACGGCCATGCAGGTGTTGACCCGAACATGGGCGCAGGCGGTGGCGGCGCAGGCGGCTTCGGCGATGTGTTTGGCGACATTTTTGGCGACATTTTTGGCGGCGGGCAGCGCGGTGGCGGTGGCCGCAGCAATGTCTATCGAGGTGCGGATTTACGTTACGCCATGGAAGTTAATTTAGAACAAGCGGCCAATGGTCATGCGACTGAGATTCGTATTCCGAGTTGGGACAGTTGCGATGTCTGCAAAGGCTCTGGTGCCAAGCCGGGCACATCAGCAAAAACTTGCCATACCTGTAATGGAGTGGGCCAAGTACGTATGCAACAAGGTTTTTTCTCGGTGCAGCAAACCTGCCCAACCTGCCAAGGTCGCGGCAAAATTATTCCCGACCCTTGCGGCAGTTGCGCGGGTGTTGGCAAGGTTAAGCGTAACAAAACATTGGAAGTCAAAATTCCCGCAGGTATTGATGACGGCATGCGCATTCGTTCAGCTGGTAATGGCGAACCGGGCGTAAACGGTGGCCCAGCAGGGGACTTGTACGTCGAAATTCGCGTGAAGGAACACAATGTGTTTCAGCGCGAAGGCGATGACTTGCACTGTGAAGTTCCGATTAGCTTCACCAAGGCTGCGCTGGGTGGTTCTATCGAAGTGCCAACCTTATCGGGCAAGGCTGAGATTGAATTGCCTGAAGGTATTCAGAGCGGCAAGCAGTTTAGGCTGCGTGGCAAAGGCATTAAGGGCGTGCGATCGAGCTACCCTGGTGACTTGTATGCCCACATCATGATCGAGACGCCTGTGCGATTGACTGAGCATCAGAAGAAGCTTTTAAAGGAGCTTGATGCGAGTTTGACTGACCCTAAGCATTCGCCGCAAACTAAAAGCTGGAAAGACAAGGTTAAGGAGTTTTTTCAGTAATTAGGCCCTTTGGCCTATTGACTAACACTTTATTTGGGACATAATTTTGGTATCTATCTAAAGATAAGGTGCCAAAATGAACGTTCCTATGAACGAGTTTAAGTCTAATTTAGCGAAATACATTGGTATTGCACAGAGCGGCGAGCGAGTTGATCTGACTTCTCACAGGAAGACCGTTGCCTATGTTGTAGGCGTGCGGGCTGTACAAAATCAGGGAATTCAGCAGATGATTGCTTCTGGCACAGCTTCTTGGCAAGGAGGTGCAAAGCCTAAAGGAGCCAAACTGGTTCTATCCGCTGGAGGTAAGTCTCTGTCGTCGATTGTTCAGGAAGATCGCGGATGATCTTGTTCTGCGACACATCGGCACTCTTAAAACTCTACATAAATGAACCCGAAAGCGAACTTGTTTTTGATCGCCTAGGAAGTTCTGAAGGTGTTGCAGTAAGTCGAATCGCTTGGGCTGAAGCCCATTCGGCGCTAGCGAGGCGCGCAAGGGAGGAGCCGCGAGATATGGCCACGATTGAATCGGCTAAACAGGCGCTTCGAAGCGATTGGCCAGGGTATCTTGTCATTGAAATTTCGCAGACTTTGGTGGAACTTGCGGGTGAGTATGCTGATGTTTTCGCCCTTCGAGGATATGACAGTGTGCAATTGGCGTGTGCGTCTGAAACCCTGCGGTTAGGCAATAACGAGGTGTGTTTTGCGTCGTTTGATTTTCGATTGAACAAGGCAGCGCTGGCGTTGGGGATGAAGTGCCTGTAGCAAAAGGATTCTTTATTCAAAAATATTTCACTGATTCATCTGCTTATCATTAGTTTTGACGATGTTTAATCTATCAATTTGAGTCACATTTCAGTATCGTCGACAACTAAGCATTAACAAGCGCTTAATTGTCGTATTCCCGCTGGGTGAACGTTGACGTTGTTTTGGGCTTTTTCCCCGATGTCTTGGCGATTCCAGCACCTGAATAAGATGTTTCGAATCAATGACGTTGATGGTTTTGGATTCACTCAATGCCGCCGCTTTCACGTTGAGTGCAAAGTTTACCGTTCTGGCGATGAATAGACGTGCTCAAGCGCTTGCAGCGCAGGGTAAGGGCTTTTCTGTAGACAAGAATCGGCTCATAGCCAAGGGAAATGGAAATCTTGAGCTGAAGGCGTTGCTAGCCCGAGTTTCGAAAACTGGTTCGCCGGAAAGCATGGCTTTTGCACCAAATAGCGAGCTAGAGGTTTTACATGTCACGGCAAGTCGATTGTCTAAGGAAGTCAATGCGATCGACGAAGATAGCGCTAAGATTTTGCTATTAGTGACACAACCGGGGTACCACCGGGTGGCAACTGCGCGTCAACTCATGCAGATTTTTCAGCTATCGCCGGCAGAAGCCCGTTTGGCACGCGCCGTAACCCATGGGCAAGACTTAGAAACGTTTGCGCTTGAGTTAGGGGTAAAGATGACGACCGTGCGCTCGCAAATGGCGTCGATTCATGCCAAGACCCATGTGAGACGGCAGACGGATTTGATGAGGTTGATATTGTCGGTACCTTGCGCACGAGATGGGGTTGATGGTTGTGATGAGTGAAATGTTACATCAATGGGCTTGAGCATTTCAGCGGTTGATCTTTGCCAAGTGGTGCCGCAATTGTCGTGAATAATTCTTTGTTGGTTAAGTCAATTGTTTCATGATGCACACTTATCCTACTGAAAATTCAGCTTAAGGCGGCACAAGGTAATGTACCTTCAGCTGGCGAAAAGCTAGGTAATCCCTAGATGGCGCCACTTGGGCACAGGCGCAACCGCATGTCAGCGCCACTATTCACATCCAGTTCCCAACGATAGTTGGTGCCTTGCTACACAACATCATGGAACACCCCGCGCACCACCTTGATATGACTATTCCTTTTTACCAATTGCGCGCAGCCCAGAAAAAACTCGACTCTTTAGTTCCCGGGCAAATATTGAAGCGTCGGTTTACATGGAGCGAATACCACCGTTGCGTTCATACGTGCAAACTTTACGATTTCGAGAGAGGGTGCTGGCTTCCTTTCGAGGGAGAGCCAGTCTTATCCGTGCAGTAATTTTCTGTACGCTTTCAGCGAGTGATCATCCGCGAGATTTACGCATATGCGCCGCAGCGAGTATCGACAAGCCTACTAACATCATCACAACGTTCTCTGGTTCTGGAACCGGCGACAAGATTGTCCCCACACTAGGGTTTGTAAATGCACCTCCTGTGGCATTTCCGAAGCTGGAAATTTGTAGCGTCTGTTGATTGGTTAGGTAACCAAAAACATCGACTGAACCCGTGTTGCAACTTTGCCCGACAGGGGTCCCCGGCGGACATGCAAAATTATCGAACACTCTTACGCTACCTAAGTCAGTCGATACTACGCCGGTTGGGTCTTGAACCGTAAAATAATCTGCCTCCTCAAACGGGTCGCGAGGGGGCGGCACTGAGTTCGTATCAAGTACGACAGACGCCTGAAGGGATTTACCGTTATAGAGAGGATCATTAGAAACAGTTGAGAAACCGATCTGAATAAATGCAAGCGGGTAAAACTGACCATTTGTGAACGAAATGTTGCCGAGGCGAAATTTGTTGAGTGGGCCAAAACCATTCACTTGCTCGAATGAACTAGTAAATGCAAACGAGTTCATTACAGGGCTAAAAGACGTTTGGTTTGCGTTGTACCCAAATAAAACATTAATTCCAGAAATTGGAACAACCGTATTGAGCGGATTTGTAAAGGCATTTGCACAGCTCGCATCGCCACTGCAAACATCAACAGCAATGCCATTCACTGCCAAGCCATTACGAACAATAGACTCCGCGCTACTAAAAGCCCCCATCCTAAAGGACTGAAAGTTAGCGTCAACTTTAACTAACGCTGAACTAGCAGGCGACGTTACTATCAAGGAAGCAAATATTCCGGTGGACAGTGTACAAACCCCATGCGTTAAACTTTTCCATATTTTCATGATGTGACCTATTAAAATTAAGTTGTATTACAAGAACTAACCGATATTCGACAACGGTTAAACAACACCTATCGTATTTAGAAAAATTTTTGTTTTCATCATCTGTTTTGAGGAGGAGGCACCGAATCCGATGCTTGTTGCCAACACAAATATTGCTTAAGTCGTAATGCTCACGAAAACTTAATCAAAGTGTCATCTATGGAGAGTCATTCGGACGCCGCGAGTTTTCAGCGCTATTAACATTGTTCCATAGGAAGTAAGTCGACCTTGCCACGTTATGTCGTAAGCTCTAATCATTGACCTTAGAGGCCAAACCATCGCCAACAATTTGAGTTCTGCTCAGCCCTGATATATTCATTTTTCAATTGTTGTTAGCTCGACCAGTAGCAGGAACAACAGTCAAGTGCAACAAACTGAAGTTGCCTTTAGTGGCTATGGCTTAAGAAAATGATAATGGTGTGTAAAACCGCAGTTATTGAAATTTAGTAATTGTTAGCACAACTAAATTACATCCTTAGCATCATCAAATCTAATGATGTTGCAAGCATAAACATCCGGCATTATTGGAACCTCATTTCAGGAGATTTTCGTGTCGAAATTCGATTTGGGAGAGTTAACAGCTGGCTTATATGAAGCAGCGATCAAGCCAGAGCTAATACCTGCCGCTCTTGAAGGCGTCGCCAAAAGTCTTGGTTGCTACAGTTATCACCAGATGGTGCTCGATAGTCAAACAAATGTCGTAACTGCAGGTTGGACTGGCGAAACCGTTGAAGACTCTGTGCAGGCGGCCTACGAAAATCACTATATTCAATTAGATGAAAGGCCTATTCAAGCCGTTAAATTCGGCGTAGGCGGGCTTTATTTCTCTACCGACTTCACTTCAGCATCTGCTATTGGGCGCAGCGAACTCTATCAAGATTTCCTGATTCCTAATGGGGTTAAGCACGCCATGGGCGGATTAAGCTATGCCGACGATAAATCTAAAGTGTTGACTTCCTTTCTTGGCGCTGCCGATCGAGACGATTTCTCGCCTGAGGAACGTAGGCGTTTAGCCCAACTTATGCCTCACTTTAAAAACGCCGCATCGCTAATGTTTAAGATGCAATCACTCGACCGGCTTCAAGCGGATAACGACACGCTTTTAAATGCACTTAGCGCAGCAGCATTTACTCTTGGCGCAAATCAAAAGGTTACGTCGATGAATAAGCGGGCAGAAGCGCTTCTGTTGAAGGGCGACTACTTTGCAGTTAAAGGGCAAGTACTGGCAGCAAAAGGGCCAAATGCGTTGGAATTTGCCGCGTTGCTCAAGCGAGTCAGTAGTAAGAACGAACCAGAAAGTATGGTTTTGGCTTCTAGCAACCCAATAGAATCGGTTCATGTCACAGTAAGCAGATACCAAGGTGCGAGCCTGTTAGTGCTGATTACCCAGCCTACGCATCACAGGGTAGCTACTTTAAGGCAGCTCATGCAGATATTTCGATTCTCGCCTGCAGAGGCGCAGCTCGCGCGGGCAGTTGCTCAAGGCCAAGAGTTGGAAACGTTTGCGCTGAGTCAAGGCGTGAAAATGACTACAGTGCGGTCGCAAATGGCATCAATTTATGTCAAGGCTAACGTAAAGCGACAAGCCGAATTAACGCGTCTGATATTGTCCATACCTTGTGCTCGCTAGGGTTCTTCGCGGCTTTAGCATAGCTGCCGGGTGCGTTACGAATAAGCTTTAAAAACGCTCATCGATCCTCCGCTCGAGGTTTCTGCCCACATTTTTGCTAATACCGCTGACGCAAATTGGTCCTAGCGACTGAATTAAGCGATACCCGGATAAGTCTTGTGAAAGGTAACCCTACGGAAATTATTTCGCATCATCAAATGTGATGATGACTGCATTAAATTGCATTGATTTTGGAACGTATTAACGGCAGCTTGTGTCCTTAGCGCAAGAGCTAGCCTGCGCCGTTTCAAGGCATTGCAAGCCTTTGCAGGGCAACGGAAGTGCGACAGTCTCTGCGCACGTACGGTGCAGACTACAAAGTGGTTCTGAGTCAGGCTCAGCCATAAGTTAAGTTTTATTTATTATTTCGTAACATGTTGCGAAATACTCATTGCTTTGCTTAAGCATTATGAGCAAAAGTGAGTTTCTCAGAGACGACTAATTAATCAAGTAACGATTTCTTAAGTGCCGATTCAAGCTTAAGAGCCATTGCCGCAATTTCGGAAGCTTTATCGGTACCGTTAATGATGCGCCGAGCTTCGACATAATCTTTGGTATTTCCGGTAATGTAAGTCGCCAATTTCTTGCCTGTAAAAAGCCCTTTGGTCATACCAATCGACATGATTCGGTAGGCGTTTATGGGTTCTAGAACCAAGGCTGGTTGCGACACAAATGATGTCCCTAATCCAAGTGCTGCCCCGAGCCTTGCGTAGTTCGCTCGGCCAGTAATTTGCACATAGCCCCTGCCTTTAAAGCGCAGTCCATCCCCGGCTTGCGTGTTACCCAACCTAACGCTTTTGGCACTTGGTCTTTCGTATTTGGAGAAATAGGAATCGGCACCGTACTCTGTGATTGGGTGGAAGGTATTGGCGCATTCATGTTTTACTGTTGCCAGCATATAGGCGACATATCGAACATCGGTGATCATTGGGTCGAGTTCGATAAAGGCTAATAGCTGGTCGATGCCTTGGTACTGGTATGCGGTTAACTTACTGAATGCAGTTTCGTAGGCGGAGGCGAATTTTTGGTGATCGAAGTACATGGATATTCTTTACAAATTTGTTTGCTTAATTCGGTTTCATTGCGTCGCCCAGAACGAGTAGCCCGGTTTGAGTTTCCTTAATTGCGGCTAATCGACTTTCTACGTATTTGTCGATGATTTTTGATTTCACTGTTAGGTCTACCAAGGTTTTTGCTTTGTCGATGGTTGCTTTTTTCAGATCAAGCGCAGTTTTTGCGGTTTTTAATTCGCTTTCGGCCTTTTCTTTCGCGTTAGACGCTTCGAAAAAGTCTTTCGACTTTTTATCCACTTCACTTTTTGCTAACGCGAGTTTTGCTGGGTCAGGCTTGGCAGAGTCAGGTGATTTTTCGGCATCGTCTTGGGTTTTTAGCGCCTTCACGAGATCAACGTTTGTTTCCGTCACTCTTTTTGATTTGGTTTCCAAATCGACCGTAGCTGAATCAAATTTTATTTTCTCTGCGTTCATATTCGATGCTTCATCGATTAATTTCTTCAATTCAACCTGCCAGTTGTCTAGTGCCCTTAATGCCTTTCGGATATCGTTGTTTTGTGTGTCGCTATCAAGCTTGGGTTTGAGTGCTTCTTTGGCCGCATCGTAATTGCTTGAAGTCGCTTTGGGTAGGAGTTCAACTTTGCTGATTGACGCAAACTGAGCATCGCTAAGCGCTTTAGACAGTGCTTCTCTCGGTGCGTCGGAATTAATTTCGGTGGCAAGTTTTTCGCAATCTGCGTTCAACCCTTCTGCATATCTGCCTTTATATCGATCAATAACGGTTTCATAGGCGGCACCCCCTTGTTGCGATTGTGATTGGGCATCATTCATCTCCTCGTTAAGGGCTTTGCGCTGTGTGGCGTCGGTAGTCGCGTCGAGTCGCCCCTGTATTTTTGCCATTCGTAATAAGTTTTGGTCGACACGGCCTGACATATTGAATAGCAGAAGGTTGGTGGCTGCATTGATAATTTTCGACGGGTCTGAGCTCATCGCTTTGACGTACCAATTACCCACATCGTCTTTCACGATCACGTAGTTGCTTGCGCCACCGGAATTCAAGGTGACCGTACTAATGTTCATCCAAGATGCACGGTCGATTCCGTCTTGAATTTCTCTTAAATGACCGTTGGTACTATTGGCAATGGCTTCGCCGATAAACGGGATTGAAAGCCCACTTTGTGTACTGAGCAGATTTTGTCGGCCTAGTCCGGCTGCGTCCCGAGAAAAAATCGTCGTGTAGATTGAACGCAGATATGAGGAGGCGGGGCGTATGTAAGACATTTCTCCTCGCATTTTTTGAGCGGCTTCAAGCGCAAGTTGAGTTTGCTTGGTTAGAGCACTCGTCGCGCCTTGGCTTGCAATGTTGGATACCAAGCGATAACGAAGTTGCGAAATTAGCCCATCAATTTCACCTTGCTGGCTGGTTCCAGGCTTTTTTTTGACAATAGAAAAAGCTGGGGCGGTGGAATATATGCTCTAACGAAATCGATGGCTTCGCGCTTGCCATCCGTTACTTCGGGTAGGTCTCTTATTCTCTGCAAGAGAGCCGTAATAATTGCATTTGGTTGATTGATTTGATTGTTTTCCAATGCGGTAGTAGTCGCGCTACCGATCGCCACCAAGATTAGAGCTTTAGCTTTGGTGAGCAACTCGTAGGTTTTGTTGTCACTCGCCAGACCGACCTTCGCTTCTAGCTCCAAAGTCTCAGTTTTATTGGTTTCTTGCAGTTTTGTTTTTGCATCCACTAATAATTGAGCTTCTTGAAGCGAGGTGGTCCGCTGATCCGATAGTTGCAGAGTTAAGGCTGTCAGTTTGTCCAGAGTGAGCGAGTCTGGTTTGAATTTTTCAATTTTCGCAACATCAGTAAAGAACAACTTTGAACTTTCGAGGCGAACTTTCGCTTGCGACTTGCCCTCAAGCTTTTTTAATTCCGATTCAGTCCAGTTCGCAAGACGTGCAAATCCATTACCTTTAGTTTTTACCTTAGAAAAGAAAATCGCGAGGTCTTTTTGCTCTCTCGCGAGAACCGCAGTATCGGTAGAGTTTTTAACCTGATCTTTACTTGGGATAAGTTTTAATTTATTCGTCGCTGTAAGAAGTTCTACAGCATAGTAAGCAGCTCTACTTTTCTCTAAAGCCTTGTCGCGGGAATCCCAAGCTGCCTTGATGGCTAGGTCTAACGCAGCGAGTTGTTCCTTTAATTGTTTAAGCTTGGTATTTGCCTGCTTTGTTCCTTCTTCGTTCGCCGTTTGAGCTTTTAGCGCAGCGGCGACCTTTCCGGAAATCGCCTGTTCTATATGAGACGCTAGGTTCGACGTATTACCCGAAAACTCACTTCTTATTGCGGCGTAATCGACACCCGCTAAGCGCTCGCTATTTTTGTTGTAGCGGTCACGAGACTAAGATTCATCGGCATGCGCTAGTATCGCGTTGCCGATAGATTCAAACAGAGCTCGGGATTCTTGAGTAATTTCTTGCTCAGGTTGGTTGGAACCACTAATCGTGCTTGGCCAAGAATTCGCAGCGATAAACCTAAGGCGATCTCCCATGCTCACTAGGGCGTCTCGAAGCTTTTTGAGGTCTTTATCTTCGATTTTGTTTAGCGCTCTATTTTTTGCAACTTGGGTTGACAGAGCGTTAATACCATCAAGAATTCGGCCCGCTGAGAATCCACCAGATAGGTTATCTGTCAGTTGGTTAATCGCTGCGCTAATTGCCTCCGGTTTAACGGTCTCGTTTTGTTTCGAGACAGATGGGCCGCGTGCAATACCGAATTTTCTCGCAGCTGAAGATGCGATGGCTTCTACATCGCTTCGGTCTTGATTATCGGGCGCGCTGGCGTTTATAGTCAGACAATCCTTAATTTGCTCTGCGTCTGCTTTCATGAGTAACAAGTTACTTTCCTTTAATCCCGCGATCACCGCAACAAGATTGTCGTTGAGCAACATTTCTAGTTCATTCGCGGTCGCAGTGTAATCAGGTGTAGACCAATCTGTACCCCGTCGGATACCTCGTGAGAGGAGCGCACTGTTTTGATTTTTTGCACGAATTGCACGAACAAGAAAATCAACATGAGTTGTAGTTCCACTTTTACTTTTAAGACTAATTGCGCACGAGAGATTTCTCACTTGAGTAAACGTGGCAATTGCTTTTGCATATCCTGAGCGGACTGCGGTGAGGTCTTTACGATTTGTCTGAGTTTCGTCGATTGAATCTGACCATAATAGAGCGCTGCGCATGAGGCCAGCCCAAATATTGGCAGTCGCTTGTCGAGAGTCTTCGAAATTGCGATGAAAGTTGAGAAGTGCCTTCGCTAGGTCATCATTTCGAGCTGTTGTCGTTCTGCTTGAATCGATGCAAGTTAGGAAAGCTTCGACGTTTTCCGCGCTTGACCACATTGCGGAAACATCCGCAGACGCTTTACCCATTGAGGGGACGTTACGAATACATTCAGGTTTTTCTTTGCTTGCTAAGGCCTTATTCAAGTCTTTGGCGGCGTTTAAAACTAGCGCGGGCGAACTACTTTCCTTTTCGTTGCTAAGAAACGCGAGGGTCGCGCTTGCTAAAGTGGCTCCGCTGCTAAAGTTAGCAACTGATGGCGCAAAACTAATTTTTGAACTCTGCTTGCTATCGAGTTTGTCGGTTGCTTCTTTATAGGCCTCTACTGATCGTTCAATGTCACGTAACGATTGCATTAACTGCAAGTTTGGAACCGGACCATATAGCGATTGCGTACCTAACAAAGTAGCGCAAGATGCCGTGGATTGCTTTTCTTCGCCCAACTTGCATTTGAGGTCTTTTACTGCCTCGTCGAGTAGTGGTTTGGCAGCAAGAACCATGCTGGCCAATTGCATTGTTTGAGTTTCAGAGTCGTTACTAAGGGGCCCTTGGTAAACGTTAACATCAATTCGAAGCGCGGCGCAACCGGACAATAGTGCAGAAACGGTAAGCGAGATTGGAAGTCTTGTAAATCTCATCATTTACCCCCGATCGCGCTGTAGAGCTCTGCGTCGGTTTTTAGCCTTAGAATAAATCCACTTATTAAGCTATCTATGTTTCCTGAGGTTTTGCCCATGGTTGCTTGGGCGATTGTGCCTAGAGCATTGTTGATTGAATCGAAGAATACATCAGGGCTGCTGCCCATCACGATTGCCAGCCTATGGTTTCGAGGCGCTTCTCGAAAACCTTCAGGGCCAAACAGCATCAATCTGCGTCCAACTTCAAACGAGCTCGAATCTTGGGAAGTACCTTGTATTCGATCCACCTTGAACGGATCTTTATCGCTAAACTTTACACCGTCGGTGAGGGAATCGATCACCTGGGCGGGTACCCAACCCGATGCATACTCAGTACGATTGAGAGCACTCGCTTGGCCTTTAACTCGAATGCGATAAAGAGCCGGAGGCAGTTGGTCCTGCGGGTCAAACACGCCTAAGTAATAGGTTTGGACTAACTCTGTTGTTGGGCTTCGACCTAACGCAGTTATACCCGATACGCCTGCGAGTTGATTACGTTGCACGACTGTAAGCGCCGCGCATCCATTCAAAGAAAGAACAATAAGAAAGGTTATGAAAATTCGCTGCAGCATTGCTGTTTCTCCTAAGCTGAGTTGCATGGAGAGATTAGCTGAATCCTCTTTTTACAGCATCGTCAATTTTTGGGAGACGACTTAAAAAGCCGAAAGTCGAATTGGTGCCTAAAATTTATTAAGGCTTAAAAAAACTCTTTGCAAAAAGCCGTTAATCCGTCCGGTACTTTTAAAGAGTAAGGAAAGCTCATGCAAATGTCCTTTTTAAACCCATGCGGAGAAACCCAAATTGATCGGGACATCGCACAGCTACCATCTCCGGCCTTTTGCCCTTGAACTTGGCTTGTAATTCCGAGCAGATTTAATCGAGTTTCATATCGTCCGGCATGAAAACCACTAAAGAGGCCTCCTCCAGAGTCTCCCTTGCATGCCATAGCGGCGCCTTCGTTCACGCCAGTGGTTGAGGGACCTGTCTTTGGAATCGTCAAAAGTGGATGGACTACGTTTATTTCTACTTCGTCGTAAGGTAACCATCCAACTTGAGGGCCATACGTTGAAGCAGTTTCACCCAGAGAGGTTCGCCCGAATCCCAGAGTCGTAAGGTTTGTGTCGGCTGAGATTGGCGGGGTAGCATTCAGCTCGGCAAAACCCCATTTGGGTATGTTTTCGATAGCATTGAATGACAATAGGGCGATATCTGGAGTGTGTTGATTTTCGTTAGGTTTTATCAATGGGAAGATCAATGTGACATTCTCCAATTTTGTAAAGTTAATCAATTTCGTAATGTCGCAATTACCTGGGGGCAACCCGGTTCCGTAACAAGCCGTTAGTTCATTTGTTGCTGAAGCCATCGAAGGGTTATCGCCTTTCGGTGTCCAAGCAACAAAATCAAGTTCTTTTTCAAAGCTTGGGCCAGCTGTTTCTATAAGCCCAGCGTTGAATCCTTCTTGACTAGTGATGCAGTGTGAAGCAGTCATTGCTAAGCTATTCGAGAGCAGGACCAATGAACAAGTACCCCTTGACTTTCCAGGTTTAGGAACGATGGCACCAACGGCCAATAGATTGGCGCGTTGCACGAAAATTTCTTTGCCAGTACTTATGTTTGAGGCAATGTCATATAGTCGGATGTTCTTTTTGCAACAATTGTTTTTATCGTCACAAGAAACTGAAATTGGCATGTCCTTGTCGGGCTCGAAACGTATTCCTGGAGGTATGCGCTTTGGGGGATTGCTGGCCCCGTTTGTCATCAAATAGCCGGGGTGAGACCTAAGTATTTTCTCGGTTATGCCTTTCGGTGGATTAACAAAGTAGTCGAGAAAGCGCTGCTTCTCTAATAGAGGTGCGAATTTTTCGGCAACAATCAAATTTGCTCTAAGGGCTGTAATGTTCCCGTACTTTCGTACCTGCAATAATTTCCGAACTTGTTCCCGAGTGGTGAATGGCGATCTGTAAAGCTCGGCCGCTTCACATAGCACTGTTGTTTTTGCTTTAAATTTATCGACGCTATTACAAACCTCCGGATCTTGAAAAGTTACCTGCAATGCCTTGAATGCATCAAATTGCGGCTGCCTATCCTCGAAATGATTAAGAAATGCAATTTCGGAGGTGGTGCCTGAATGTGTGGAGCAAGAAGGTAAGTCTTTAACCAACTGACGTTCCGGGTCGGCGGCCAAGACGTTCGCGGCACAAATGAAACTGGTGAAAAAAAATGCAAAACATCGCTTCTGCCGGATAAGATACGCGATAAGTTTATTAACTATAAATTTGTATGCCATGTTAAATAAAAGCTTTTTTGTCATTAATTTTGAGTATGCGCTTGCGCGCTTAAGGCCCTTACTATGGCAGCGGTGATCAACGTTAGCAAGAGGAAAAAGGTCTGCATACTGGTCATCGACTTAGTTGATTCGGTGCGGCAAATGCATTTTGCTGAAAGTTGGTGCGTGGCTGTTTATAGTCGCTTTTCAGATAGTTTTATTGCAAATGATCTGCCCGTGTTGAAGGGGCGG
>JAYWIG010000020.1:0-20687 GCA_043789035.1 Betaproteobacteria bacterium | reverse complement strand
ACAAACCTAAGCCTACCGACAAAGATATCGATGATGCAATGACCAATATTTGCCGCTGCGGTACTTACCAGCGTATTCGTGCTGCGATTCATCTTGCTGCGGGCACTACAAAAACATCCGATATCCAGCTTCAACAGTTGGCAAACCAACTTGTATAAACGGGGATAAACAAATGAATAGCATCAATAACGCAGAAAATTTTGCAGTCACTCGCCGCCAGTTTTTAATAGGCACGGCCGCCATTGCTGGTGGTGGTCTTGCAGTAGGCATGAACCTAGCGCAGGCGCAAACTGCTGACTCCGAAGTCGGTGTTTGGGTTGTTGTTAAACCTGACGACACTTGTGTCATTCGAATCGTGCGCTCAGAGATGGGCCAAGGTACGCGTACCGGCCTAGCACAACTCGTTGCAGAGGAACTCGAATGCGATTGGAAAAAAGTTGCCACTGAAGACCCAACACCGGGCCAAAGCTTGGCCAGAAAACGCGCATGGGGTGAGTTCTCAACAGGCGGCAGTCGTGGCATTCGAATTTCACAAGAGTATGTACGAAAAGGTGGCGCTGCTGCACGTATCATGCTGCTGCAAGCAGCTGGCCAAGAATGGAACGTTCCAGCTTCTGAGCTAACCGTAGCTAACGGCATCATTACCCACAGAGCTTCGGGTAGAACAACGAGTTATGGCAAAGTGGCGGCGCAAGCCGCAAAAATAACGCCGCCTGATCCAGCCACGATTGTTTTGAAATCCCCAAAAGACTGGAAAGTTGCAGGCAAACCGTTGAAGCGTCTTGATACCGCTGACAAGCTCAACGGCATGAAAGTGTTTTCAGCCGATTTACGCCTACCCGGAATGCTGAGTGCCGCGATTAAGGATTGCCCTGTGTATGGGGGAAAACTCGTCAGTTTCGACGCTAGCAAAGTACTTGGAATGCGCGGCATTAAGAAAGTGGTGCGGGTGAGTGAATCGTCGGTCGCAGTTGTTGCCGATAACTGGTGGCGTGCCAAAAACGCGCTTGATAAGCTACCTATCGTTTGGGATGAAGGCCCAAATGCCAAAGTTAGCAGCGCCAGTATTGCAGAACACCTAAAGACTGGCCTTACCGCCCCCGGCACAGTCGAAAACGACTTTGCAGGACGCGACGAAGGTAATGCAAAAGCGGCTATTGCAGGTTCGGTCAGGAAACTCGAAGCCACCTACAGCACGCCGTTTTTATCACATGCTTGTATGGAGCCGATGAACTGTGTTGTTAAGATCACAGGAAATCGTGCCGAATGCTGGTTGCCAACACAGAACGCAGAATCATCACACGCAGCACTGTCGGAGGCTACTGGTTTTCCTCTGACTCAGTGTGAGATCTACAGGTTAGATTTAGGTGGAGGCTTCGGGCGCAAGGGCGGAACGCAAGATTACCTCATCAAGACGGTTGCGATTGCTAAAGAGTTCCCCGGTGTTCCAGTGAAACTGATGTGGTCACGCGAAGAAGACCAAGTACATGACTATTTTCGGCCAATCTCACAATGCAAACTCACTGGCGGCCTCGATGCCAACGGCAACTTAACAGGTTTAGCAGTACGCATTTCTGGTCAGTCGATTAACGCAACCGTGAACCCACAGGCGATTAGAGGCACTAAAGACGAGCGCCAAGTGCAAGGCTTTTGGAAAACTCTGGCTGGTGATGCCCAGATGGGGTACACCATTCCGAACTTGCTGGTCGAATATGCCATCCGTAATACCCACGTGCCGGTGGGCCCTTGGCGCGGCGTGAACACCAATCAAAACGGTGTTTACCTTGAGTGCTTTATCGAAGAGTTGGCTCGCGCAGCGGGCAAAGATTCCGTCGATTTTCGTCGCGTTTTAATGCAGCAACACCCTAAGCACTTAGCGGTTCTCAACGCAGCGGCAAAGGCTGGTAATTGGGGCCAACCACTACCGGCGGGAGTGCATCGCGGCATTGCGCAGTTCATGGGTTACGGTAGCTACTCGGCGGCGACCGCAGAAGTTTCAGTAAGCGCCAATGGCGATGTAAAAGTACATCGCATGGTGTTGGCACTTGATTGCGGCCATGCGGTAAACCCAGAGCAAATTGCTGCCCAGGTTGAGGGTTCAGTAGCTTACGGTCTAAGCGCTACCTTCTTTGGCGAGATGACGCTAGAAAATGGTCGCATGAAGGAATTGAACTTCGATACTTATCGGATTTTGAAGTTAGCGGGGATGCCAAAAGTTGAAACAGTCATCGTTCCGACCTATGACTTCTGGGGCGGTGTAGGCGAACCGACAATTTGCGTTGTTGCGCCGGCGGTTCTAAATGCAATATTCGCAGCAACCGGAAAGCCGGTACGCGATTTACCGCTAAAAAACCAAGGATTTAAGTTTGCATAGCTAAAAAGAAAAGCAATCTGGGGTACAGTGAGACATTGCCTTACTGCTCCAGAAAGCTTGCCTGATGGCTATTCGCGTCGCTTTACACCACAAAACCAGCTACCAATACGATAGGCCAGTTAATCTCTCACCGCATCAGGTGAGGCTTAGGCCGGCACCCCACTCCAGAACGCCAATTCTTGCTTACTCGCTCACTACAAAGCCGGCTGAGCATTTTTTAAACTGGCAGCAAGACGCATTCGGCAACTATATCGGCCGTTTTGTATTTCCCAAGCCGACCCGAGAACTTAGTTTCACCGTTGACTTGGTTGCCGATCTTACGGTAATCAACCCGTTCGACTTCTTTGTCGAAAAAGAGGCCGAACATTTTCCGTTCAAGTATGACGCGCAGCTTGCTCAAGAGCTAGCCCCCTACTTGCAAGTTGAACCAGCGCAAGTGTTGCAACAAAAATGGCTAACCAATATTCGGGCGGAGCTACAAACCAAGCACCTCGCCATCACCGATTTTCTAGTGCTAGTGAACCAGCGTTTACAGCAAGACATTAGCTACCTCGTCCGCATGGAGCCGGGGGTACAAACGCCTGAGCAAACTTTGCAACTTGCGCAAGGGTCGTGCCGAGATACGGCTTGGTTGCTGGTTCATATCATGCGCCACTTGGGTTTAGCCGCCCGCTTTGTTTCAGGCTATCTGATTCAACTAGTAGCCGATGTTAAAGCTTTAGATGGCCCCTCCGGTACAACAGTTGATTTCACTGACTTACATGCCTGGACAGAGGTTTACATTCCCGGCGCTGGCTGGGTAGGTTTAGACGCAACATCGGGTTTACTCACTGGTGAAGGGCACATTCCCTTAGCATGTACAGCAATGCCATCGTCGGCAGCACCTGTTACGGGCATGGCCGACCCAGCCATCGTACAGTTTCATCATGAAATGACGATTACCCGAATTCATGAAGACCCTCGCGTAACAAAGCCCTACTCCGTCGAACAATGGGCCGATATCGACGCATTAGGTCATCAGGTTGAAGCCGACCTTCAGGCAAGCGACGTTCGACTAACCCAAGGTGGCGAACCTACCTTCGTGTCGATTGACGACATGGAAGGGGCGGAATGGAACATCGCAGCGCACGGTGAGGCCAAAAGAAAGTTAGCGGGTGAGCTTACCAATAAACTAAAAGCACATTACGCCGATGGCGGCCTAATTCATTTCGGCCAAGGCAAGTGGTACCCCGGTGAACCATTACCGCGATGGGCACTCAACATTTATTGGCGCAGAGATCAAGTACCAGTATGGAATAACCCAAAGTTGCTGGCTCTTGACGACGACGTTGATACTTACGCTGACGACGATGCGAAGCGCTTTACCCAAACATTGATAGACCAACTGGGCTTGCACCCAGATTGCTTAATTCCCGCCTTCGAAGATGTATTCGAGCAAATATTGCTCGAACAAAAACTCCCCGACAACGTTGACCCGACAAAAGCGGCACTAAAAGACCCGTTAGAGCGCAAGCGTCTGGCGATGTTGCTTGATAAAGGATTGGGTGCGGTTGCGGGCTATGTATTTCCTCTAAAAGCGAGTGACCAAAAAGATACTAGTGCAGCAACCATTTGGCGTACCAGCAAATGGCCCATTCGGCGAGAGAATCTATACCTCGTGCCAGGCGACTCGCCATTGGGTCTGAGGCTCCCACTGGCTACTTTGCCTTGGGTTCTACCGGAAGATATAGAGCCAGAATTCAATATTGATCCTTTTGCTCCTGCAGAACCACTTTCATCAAGGACTGCATCGAAAACCAAAACAATCGCCGCACTTCAAGCAAAACCTGATCCCCGCGAAGTTATTCATACAGCGCTTTCAGTAGAAGTACGCAGCGGTAGATTACATGTGTTTATGCCGCCAGTGATACGCCTCGAAGATAGCTTGGCATTAATCGCCTGCATAGAGGCCACTGCAACCGCGCTAAATATTCGAGTTCGATTGGAAGGCTACCCGCCGCCTTCGGACAATCGCCTGCGCCAACTCAGTGTCACACCCGACCCCGGTGTGATCGAAGTGAACGTGCAACCCGCCGCTAGCTGGCAAGAAATTACCAGCAACGTAACAACGCTTTATGAGCTGGCACGAACTACAAGGCTTGGCACAGAAAAGTTCATGCTTGATGGGCGCCACACTGGCACTGGCGGCGGCAATCACGTTACCTTGGGCGGTGCTACGGCCGCAGATAGCCCAATGTTGCGCCGACCCGATTTACTTAGAAGCTTGATCACCTATTGGCAAAACCACCCTTCGCTTTCGTATTTATTTTCAGGCGCATTCATCGGCCCAACAAGCCAAGCTCCTAGGGTCGACGAAGCCAGAGACGATGCCCTATATGAATTAGAAATTGCCTTTCAGCAAATGGAAATGGCGTTACCTAAGGCCAAGAAAAGTGAACGGCCTTGGATCGTTGATCGTTTGCTGCGCAACTTGCTGGTCGACTTAACAGGTAACACCCATCGCTCTGAATTTTCTATCGACAAACTTTACTCGCCCGATAGTGCCACGGGTCGCTTAGGTATTTTGGAGTTTAGAGCCTTCGAGATGCCACCCCATGCTCAAATGAGCCTAGTGCAAATGTTGCTGATTCGTACATTAGTTGCGCGCTTTTGGAACAAACCCTATCAAGCAGCCCTTATTCACTGGGGCACAGAACTACACGACCGCTGGATGTTGCCGCATTTTGTTGAACAAGATATTCGCGCCATCGCCAGAGATATTCAAGCCTACGGATACGACTTTTCTGAGGATTGGTTTGCACCGTTCGTTGAGTTTCGCTTTCCTCGATACGGCACTGTGACCTATGAAGGTGTGGAAATCGAGTTACGGCAAGCCATTGAGCCTTGGAACGTGATGGGTGAGGAGGTGAGCCGAGGCGGTACGTCACGCTACGTGGATTCATCGGTAGAGCGTTTACAGGTAAAAGTGCGTGGATTAACAGCCTCGCGTTATGTAATTACCTGTAACGGCCGGCCTTTACCGTTACATCCAACAGATGTTGCAGGTGAAGCTGTAGCAGGTGTGCGATATCGTGCGTGGGCCCCACCCTCTGCGTTGCATCCAACCATCGGCATTCAAGCTCCTTTGGTGTTTGATTTGGTGGATACTTGGAGCAACAAATCGGTTGGAGGGTGCATTTATCATGTTGGCCACCCTGGCGGGCGAAGCTATGAAGATTTTCCGGTAAACGCGAACTCTGCCGAAGCAAGAAGATTTACTCGATTCGTAGGCCATGGCCATACGCCAGGTACAGTGCATGTAAAACCGGAAAAGACTAATCCGAGGTTTCCTTTCACGCTCGATTTACGATGGATGAGACAATAGGGTCTATGAGACTTCCGGATGAGTGATTCGATTTATAAAGCCTACGCTACGGCTGGTGATCGCTACAATGAAATGTTTGACGCAGGTGGCCAAGTCAGGCCACATTGGCAAGCTATGCATGAAGCGCTACGTACGGCTTCACCCGCGGTAATGCAACACAGGGTGCGCAAAGTTGAGCGTGATGTGCGAGAAAACGGCGTAACGTATAACGTGTATGCTGACCCTCAAGGCTTAGATAGGCCTTGGGATCTCGATGTTGTACCAATGATCTTGCCAGCCGACGAGTGGGCAACGATTGAAGCAGGCGTGATTCAACGGGCACAGCTGATGAATAAAGTGCTGCTCGATGTTTATGGGCAGCAGCAACTGCTCGCCGACGGGCATCTACCCGCATCGCTTATTCATGGCCACGAAGGTTTCTTAAGGCCATGCCACGGTATACAAACGCAAGACGGTATTGCATTACACACTTATGCAGTCGACATAGCGCGATCAACCGATGGCCAATGGTGGGCCGTCAATGATAGAACCCAAGCGCCCTCCGGCACAGGCTATGCGCTGGAGAATCGAATAGTCATTTCGCGTACGTTTCCAGAATTATTTCGCGAGTTAAACGTTCAAAGGATGGCAGGTTTCTTCACAGCATTGCGCGATAGTCTGAGCTATTGGGGTAGAGCTTGCCAGCTGAATCATAGAGCGCCAGGCGGTCATGATAGCAATAGCGATAGGCCGTTAATCGTCATTCTCACGCCAGGCCCCTACAACGAAACATTTTACGAACAATCCTATCTTGCACGTTATCTCGGCATCGCCTTAGTGCAAGGCGGAGACCTTACCGTACGAGACGGTTTTGTTTGGTTAAAAACACTCTCAGGTCTACAAAGAGTACACGTCATATTGCGCCGAGTTGATGATGACTATTGCGACCCGTTAGAGTTGCGTAGCGACTCCGCATTAGGGGTAGCAGGCTTAACAGAAGCGGCCAGGCGGGGTACAGTTCTGATCGCCAATAGTCTTGGCTCTAACCTGTTGGAATCGGGGGCGCTTTTAGGATTCTTACCTAAGCTTTGCAGGCAGCTCTTAGGCGAATCATTGAAACTGCCATCCGTAGCAACTTGGTGGTGTGGAGAACCTGCAGCACTCGAACAAAGCATAGCTCATATAGACGAATTGGTCTTTAAACCAAGCTTTCCACAGCTTCGCCAAACACCTATTTTTGGCGAAGACCTCAGCACAACTGAAAAAAATGAATTCATTGCCACCCTTCGCGCGAAACCGCATAACTATGTAGCGCAGGAATTGGTCAGAATTTCACAAGCACCAGTATGGAAAAATAAAACCGGAACGATTACTCCTTCTGCCGTTGGCATTCGACTTTTCGCTTGTGCAACGCCAAATGGATATATTGTTATGCCGGGTGGTTTGACACGGGTGGCAACGGGGCCTGACGCCAGAGTCATTTCTATGCAGCGTGGTGGAGGCAGCAAAGACACGTGGGTGTTGGCAAACAATTATGCTAGTGAATCAACCTTTGTTAGCAACCTAAAAGACAGCCAAGAAATTGTTCGAAGCGAAACGCAATTAGCGAGTCGAACCGTTGAGAACTTGTTTTGGTTCGGTCGCTATGCAGAGCGCTGCGATAACACGGCACGCCTTATGCGGTGCACTTTCGACCGCCTGTTATCGTTGCCCGTTCATGACCGTGGTGAGCCATGGCAGGCACTCATTGCGCTATGTGAAATTCAAGGCTTACTCAGTCCTGAGCTAGTAAAAAGCCATGATGACGGAATGATCGAGAAAAATCTCTTGAATTCACTTCATGATGAGAACGCAGTTGGCTTAAGCTACAACATGCGGCAATTGTTTCGGCTTGGCTTCAATTTAAGGGAGCGCCTATCTGCGGACAATTGGCGATCAATGAACCAAATGCTGCAAGAGCTCACCAGCGCAAATGCCAACATTTCAATAGGCGACGCAATGTCGCTTTTCGACAAAGCCACAGTCTCATTGATGACTCTGGCTGGCTTTACGCTTGATGGCATGACTCGCGATATCGGCTGGCGCTTCCTTTCGATTGGTAGACGCATCGAACGTTTGCAGTACATGTGTTCGGCAATTCAACATGCACTTTCTATGCCTTCTGAAAGCGATCTCGAATGGCTTCTTGAACTCGGCGATAGCATCATTACCTACAGGTCGCGCTACATGGCTAGGCCACAATGGCTACCTGTACTCGACTTATTGCTGCTCGACGAAAGCAACCCGCGCTCAGTACTTTTTCAACTCGAAGGCTTAATCAAATCGCTTAAACGAATTTCAGTGAACCACGGAGACTGCGGCGTCGATTTAATTGAACCGTTGCTGCAACAATTACTGAGCTTAAATTCGAACTACGACTTAAGCCCCGGAAGTGAAACCTTGCTTGCCTTGATGCGCAATGTGCATTCAGCCTCTTACCGGCTAGCAGAACACCTCGAAGCAACTTTCTTTAGCTATTCTGGTCGCATTGCTTCAGACAATCAGCAAGCCGCTACGCGCGACATGGTGACGCAATGATCAGCGCGCGCTTTCACGTAATACATGAAACCCGCTATGAATATGCGGCTACGGTGGCGTTGTCCCAAAAGATGATGCATCTCACGCCAAGATCATTTCAGTTTCAACAATGCGAATCGCACATAATCTCCCTTAACCCGGCAGATAGCGAACGGCAAGTTGGTATCGACTACTTTGGCAACCATACAAACTATTGCGTCGTGAGCGAACCGCATCAGAACTTGCTTGTACGAGCCGAATCAACACTTACTATACTGCCTAGGCCTGGCCAGGAGCTGATTGCTAATTCGGTTCCATGGGAACAGGCTAGGGATGGCATACATTTGACAGAGAACGCTGCACGACTAGAGATCACTAAGTATTTGTATACTTCAACACATATCACCTTAAGCGAAGAGCTCAATGCTTATGCACGAATAAGCTTTCGACCGGGGCGTAGCGTGTTGGAATCTGCCTTTGATCTAACATCCAGAATTTACTCCGAATTTTCCTTCGACGCAGAGGCGACAGATATTTCCACTCCGTTGAGCGAATTACTCAAGATAAAACGTGGAGTTTGCCAAGATTTCGCTCATCTGATGATCGGCTGCTTACGGGCCATCGGTCTTGCTTGTCGTTATGTCAGTGGCTATATTCTGACTCACGCTGCGCCAGGTAAACCTCGCTTAATTGGTGCTGACGCCTCGCATGCTTGGGTATCTGTTTATTGTCCGAGCATTGGCTGGGTTGATTTCGACCCGACAAATTGTTGTATGGTCAATCAGGAGCATGTCACTTTAGGCTGGGGCAGAGACTTTTATGATGTATCGATTATCCGAGGCGTGATGCTAGGCGGTGGAGCGCAAACGCTCGCGGTCAATGTAACCATGACAGAACTCGAAAACTCATTTACCTTTTTATGACTGCCTCCCTACCAAATTCTGCAAAACAAACCGCTTTCTGGGGCTTAGTACTTCCTGCGGTTGCAATTCTTGCCATTACCATGGGCGCAAGACAAAGCACCGGCTTATTCCTTTCGCCACTGAATACGTCAACGGGCATTGGGCTAGCTTCGCTAAGTTTTGCGCTTGCTGTTGGGCAGTTTATCTGGGGTGCAAGCCAACCCATATTTGGTGCCATTGCGGATAAATATGGGTCTGGAAAAGTTATCGTCGTTGGCTCGATACTCATTGCCCTAGGCCTGATTCTCACCACACAAGTCGAGTCGAAATCCGGCTTTATTATGGCGATGGGTGTGCTTTGGGCAGCGGGTGCAGGAGCAGGGAGCTTTTCCGTACTTATCGGGGCCACCGCCCAACATATTTCGCCAGAACGGCGATCGTTCGCATCGGGTGTGATTAATGCGGGTGGCTCTTTCGGCCAATTCATCTTCGCCCCCTTTGTTCATTTTTGTATGACCACATTCGGCTGGGTAAAAGCCATGTGGATCTTGGCCGGAATATCTTTACTTAGCATTCCGCTCGCTTTCCCTCTGCGAAAGAGATCTAGTAGTCGGGCAGCAGCCGCTGGCGCATCAGCTGAGATGGGGCTAAAAACGCAAATAAGCATTGCGTTTAAAGATAAGAGCTACTGGTGCTTACATGCAGGTTTTTTCACCTGCGGTTTTCACATTGCGTTTTTAGTGACACACCTGCCGCAAGAAATTGGCCTGTGTGGCCTGCCGCCTTCAGTATCAGCAGCAGTATTAGCGTTGATTGGTTTAGCCAATATCGCAGGTAGCTTAGGTGCGGGTGCATTGGGTAATGTTTATCGAATGAAATACCTGTTATTTTGGATGTACCTGTCACGCGCCGTGATTATCGTTATCTATGCAATATCAGCCAAAACCACCCTCACCTTTTACATCTTCGCCATTGCACTAGGTATGACATGGCTAGCTACCGTCCCACCTACGGCAGGTTTAGTAGGCAAACTATTTGGCACACGTTATCTTGCAACGCTTTTTGGCCTTACCTTGTTTAGCCACCAAATTGGCGGCTTCTTCGGAGCATGGCTAGGCGGCCTTTCGATTCAGCATTTCGGCAATTACAACTGGATGTGGATTGCAGATGGTGTCTTATCGGTGGCCGCAGCGGTAATCAACTTGCCAATTAAAGAAGAGGTGGTGGTTCGAAAGATAGCAACCGCCTAGCCTTTAACACCGAAATATGTATTACACACAAACAAGTGTAAAATACTTTCTTGGACTTTGAAAACCCCGAGGAAACCTCTTTATGCCAAGCGATACAGTCAATTTCACTGGGGCGGTTGACCGCACTTTACTGCGCCGTGCCAAAGTTGTGGCCGCACAAAACGATACTTCAATCAACGCATTGTTCAATGCAGAGTTAAGGTATCTCGTGGAAACTTTCGAAAACGCGCAAGCCTCGGGCAACCAAAACTACCCCAATTTACTGGCATTCTCGCTTGGCCAATGCAACGCTCAAACAGCTATGGATCATCTTGGAATTGAAAGTTTCGAGGACCTATTTTTGCTTATGGCTCAAGCGCGCCTACCAATGCCTCGGTTAGCTGATTCAACCACGGTTGCCATGGTGCAAGGATTGAACTCCCTGCCAACTCTTCCAACTACTAAGCCGCGCATCTCGAAACGGTAGTGTCAGACAGAATGGCTATTTCCCATGAGAATGTAACGCTATTACCAGATGCCGGGCCACTAATTACGCTGGCTTACGCGGATGCTTTGGACTTGTTGTTCAAACCTGGTTGGCAAGTCGCGATCGTAGATATGGTCTTGCACGAAGTAACTCGAAACATAACGCCAACTAGCGAGAAACTTGGCTTTTGGGCGCAGGGATCTAACGTCCAAATCATTTCTACCCACACCTTTGCTGAGCATTCACAGAACCCAAGTAAAAAAGCACATTTAGGCGAACAAGCTATCCAAGAAACTTTAAGCAAGTTTGCATTGCTTCCGACAGCTCAGGATGCAGTTCTACTGTTTGAAGACCACGCAATTGCTAACAATACTTTCTTCGTGCCCTCAGGCTGCCAAAAGGTGAGTACGAGGGCATTTCTCATATTTTTGGAGCAAAACGGTTGGATAGAAAATGCTGCCGATATTGAGCGGCGAGCCATTCATGCTGGGCGACAATTCTCCCAACTTCGATTCCCTGCTTAAACGCTTTCGCTTGCAATCTGCCTAAGCGCCTTCTCGAAGGCTTCTACGGGTTGCCCACCTGAAATCAGGTACTGGTCATTGATGATCACCGCAGGTACCGAGTTAATGTTGTTCTCGGAATAAAAGCGTTGGCGCGCTCGCACCTCGGCCGTGTATTCATCGGAATCAAGAATTTCTGTCGCACGTTTCGCATCGAGGCCAAGTTCGTTGATCACCCTTAAAAGTGATTCACGAGATGCTGGGTTCTCGCCCTCAGTAAAGTAACTCTTTAACATTGCCCGTTTAAGTTTGGCTTGAATGCTGACACCGTTTGCATCGTTACCTAAACTGGCACCCCAATGGAGTAAGCGATGGCAATCGAATGTGTTCCAAGTACGCCCTCGCCCACCTAACCGAAAATCAAAGCCAACCTCGGCACCGCGTTGGCGAATCATCGCGTAGGTTTGTTCTTGCTGAGCAGCCGTCGAGCCGTACTTTTGCGTTAAGTGCTCGGTAATGTCCTGGCCTTCAGGCGGCATGGCGGGGTTCAGTTGAAACGGTTGAAAATGAATCTCCGTTTTCAAGGACGGCCCGATATTTTCGATGGCCTTCTCCAGTGCACCTAAACCCACGGCACACCATGGGCAGGCTATATCTGATACAAAATCAATCTTAAGAGGGGTAGTCATGGTTTAGTCCTTTTTCGCATTCCAGAGGGTATTCGCTGGGTTGTCGACATAGGCCATTTTATGCCCATTACCCCAGCTACAATGCCCACATGCTAGGCAAGAACACATTCATCAAACCTTTCTCTCAAGCTTGCGAGCTAAATAAGCAGCCCATTTTTGATGTTTTGAAAGACGTACTAAGTGACCGCCAGCGAGTGTTAGAAGTAGCCAGCGGTACGGGCCAACATGCCGTGTATTTCGGTGCCCTTTTGCCCTACCTCACTTGGCAAACCAGTGACGTACAACAAAACATTGATGGTATTCAGGCTTGGCTTACTGAAGCAAACCTACCAAATGTCGTAGCGCCGTTGACGCTTGATGTGAACGATCCGGTATGGCCAGTCGGTAAATTCGACGCGGTGTTTAACGCCAACACGGTACACATCATTTCTTGGCTGGAAGTACAACGTTTGTTCATGCATATTGCGCAAGCAGTGATGCCAGGCGCATTTGTTTGCTTTTATGGCCCGTACAACTATAACCATCAATTCACCTCCCCGAGCAATGCCAGGTTCGACGCGTCGTTGAAAGAGCGCGACCCGAATAGCGGCATTCGTGATTTCGAAGCGATCAACGCTCTAGCAGCCTCCCACGGACTGACACTACAGAAAGATGTTGAAATGCCATCCAATAATCGATTACTAGTGTGGGTGTGGAATGAGTGAAAGCAATCCTATTCATCCCCTGCGGCCATTCCTTAAAAATTGGCTTTGGGAGCACGGCCACATCGGCACTCGCTATCTTGATAGGCAGGCCGATGAGCTGAAATTCGACGAAGGTAAGAAGGCAAGCTTTGCCGCCGAACTTCCTTTCTACGTGTCACTAGCGAAAGACGATACCGCCACGACCCAATCACCACCTGTGATGCACGAAGCCGCGCTCGCTAAGTTTCTACGCGCTGCGCAGTTAGGCGAGCCTGCAGAGGCTGGTCTACCGGCTGACGTACAAAGGGTAGTGCAAGAATGTGTCGACATTGCTATACGTTGTGCTTACCAAAAGCAGGCTAAAGAGGCGCATACCCGGTACTTTGAGGACGCCATGTTCGACGAAGAAATTCGAGATGCGATATTTAACGACGTTCGAAAACAGTATATGCCACTTCGAGAGCAAATGACGATGTACGATTTCAGCGTCGTGTACGGCTTTCCAACGCCACTATTAATCTGTGAGTCTCCCTTCATCGATTGGCGAGTCCAATCAAAACCACCTAAGCCTTTTGTTTCCATCGTTTTAGCCCCTTATGCAATTCTCGTTGGCGCGCCATCGGCAAAAACAAGTCGGGCAGGCCCGGTAACTTGGACAAAAGCTGCGGCGTTGGGCCCCTTCAGAGAACATAACCAAATCATTGCTAAGCAAGCTAAGCAGTGGCTTGTGGCAACAACCGATGCTGAGTTAGAGGCTCTTCGCGCATGACTGAATTTTCCTTTCTTTGGCATGACTATGAAACCTTTGGCCGTATACCGCGCAGAGATCGCCCAGCGCAATTCGCTGGTATTCGTACCGATGCTGACTTAAATGAAATTGATAAGCCTGTGATGCTGTATTGCCAACCAGCTCCTGATTCTTTACCCGACCCCGAAGCCTGTTTACTCACCGGCATCACACCGCAAGTTTGCCTAGAGCGGGGCGTACCAGAGCACGTTTTTGCAAATACGATTGATACGCAACTCGCTCAAACAGGCACGGTAGGTGTTGGTTACAACTCGATTAGATTTGACGATGAAGTCACCCGGCATTTGTTTTGGCGAAACCTTATCGACCCGTATGCGCGCGAATGGCAAAACCAATGCGGCCGCTGGGATTTACTCGATGTTGTGCGCGTCACATGGGCATTACGCCCTGAGGGCATTGAATGGCCGAAGAAGGAAGACGGCAGACCCTCCTTCAAACTCGAAGACCTTACCCGCGCCAACGGCCTAAGCCATAAAGCCGCCCATGATGCGTTGTCGGACGTGCGGGCTACGATAGGACTTGCACGCTTAATCAAAAAAGCACAACCAAAGCTCTGGGATTTTTGTTTAAAGCTGCGAAAGAAAGATGAAGTCGCACAAGAAATTGGCGTCGGCAAACCTTTTCTGCATATCTCTGGAATGTACAGCACCGAGCGTGGTTGCATGGCGCTGGTTTGGCCGATCGGTATTCATCCAACCAATAAGAACGAGATCATCGTTTGGGGCTTGAGCACCGAGCCGACTGAACTTTTCAACCTTAATGCTGAGCAAATTCGTGAGCGAATGTTTAGTAGGCAAGAAGACCTACCTGAAGGCGTTAATCGGCTGCCGATAAAAAGTATTCACATCAACAAATCTCCTATTGTTGTGGGCAACTTAAAAATACTGAATGCGGCGACGGCAGCCAAATGGGGCATAGACATTGAACAAGGTTTGCGCCACGCTGAAAAGCTCGCTGCTCAAGCCCAGCACTTAACACCACTTTGGTCTGACGTATTCAAGCGCCCTGCTCAAGCTAACGTCGATGTAGATGAAGATCTGTATGGTGGCTTTGTTGGCAATGAGGATAGACGAACCTTGCAAAGATTGCTTGGCGTAAAGCCAGAACAATTGGCCGATCGAATCCCAACCTTTGCCGACCCTAGACTTGATGAAATTCTGTTTCGCTACCGTGCTAGAAACTTTCCGCAAACGCTGAATGTCGAAGAACAAAAGCAATGGCATGCATTCCGAGTCGCTCGACTTTATGAGGGTGCTGGTGGGTTTACCAACCTACAAGCTTTCTTTGAGAAGATTGATGAATTAAACGAATCAGCAGACGATCGTGGACAGGAAATTTTGTCGTCGCTGTATGACTACGCCGAGCAAATCGCGCCTGTGAGTCACTTTTGATTGCGAACCGGCGCATCACCTTTTTGGGCGTTTTGACTAAACGTCGCTCGATCGCGAAAATAACCGCTGCGGCTGCAATTCACTTTACTGGCCAAAAGCTCAGCTTTGCTGCGAATGACAACACCGGCTTCGCTGTAAATAGGTATCGAATATCGGGTGAGTTTGAACCGACTCGGGCGATTTGGCTTGGATACAACGCGGGCCACAGCGAACTAACGTTAGCGCTAATAAAAATCCTAAAGCCACATGTTGCATCAAAGTTGGTCGCTGTCGATGCAAAAAGCCGCGCAGCAGCACAAGAGTTGCTGACGTCCGGCGGTGTCAGCCTCAACAATATTGAATTTCTAGTAGAACCCAAGAGCTTATTTTTCTACCGTGATGTCGCTGTATTTGCAAACGCTACGGACGGCAAACGGATTGTTATAAACATGCGCTGGCAGTATTACGGCCAACCTGGTTGGTGCAAGCGTCGCCACGGCAGCAACAGCGACCGCTTGAATAGCTGTATTGCTACCGCGCTTGAATCACATAACGATTTCGGGATCGCCGTGGCGCGCAATGCTGGAGTACCAATACTGCAGTCGAACTTAATTCTTGAGGGCGGTGCAGTTGAAGCGATGGAAAAGGATTACTCCTTGCGAACGAATCACTTTGCCTGCAACGAAACCCAGGAAGAAATCGGGTTGCTTTGGAACACGAGTATTTAGCGCTGCCTGGCATTAGAAAAGTGATTTGGTTACCCGAAGGGCTTGCAGAAGACCCTCACCTTCGCGCAACCATCATCGACAATTATGTTGGTTGGGGGACCGGTGGGCACACGGATGAATTTGTACGATTTACCGATGCAAGAACAGTGATGCTCGCATGGCCGGATGATATCGAGGTCGTCCGACATCCGGTTGCAAAATTAAATCGCCGACGAATGCAGCGTTGTTTTGAAATACTGTCTAAAGCAACTGATGCCGGCGGCGAGCCACTTCGGGTGTTAAAAGTGCCCATGCCCAAAATTATTGAGCGCCCGATCTTTCTATCAGCGACAGCCGATGGCACGCAATCGGCCGAATGGAGTGCCGACTTTTTCCCTGAATCGGAACGCAGACGTGAAGGAGATCGAGTAATACAAGTTGCGTCAGCCAGTTATATGAACTTCATTATTGCCAATGATGTTTTGGTGCTTCCAAGTTATGTCGCGCACGGCACCTCTCGATCTACCGAAGCACGTGTGATAAGGATGTTTGAAGCGGCTTTCCCCGGACGGAAAATTCAGCTTATTAATGCGATTGGTGCCAATTGGGTTGGCGGTGGGCCGCATTGTGCGACGCTGAGAGAGCCTGCTTAGGGCTTGTTGGCGGGGAGGAGGGATTCGCCTACATGCGTGCCACTTCGCTTTCGCTCGTGCGCAATTACGCAGGCCGCCTTCGCGCCTGCAGGCGCTACGCTTCGAATCCCTCACGCACAGTGCACTGGCACTGTGCTCTCCTCCGGTAATAAAAAAGCCCGCTTGCGCGGGCATTTCCATTGGCGGAGGAGGAGGGATTCGAACCCTCGGTACCTTTCAGTACGCTTGATTTCGAGTCAAGTACATTCGACCACTCTGCCACCCCTCCGGTGTCTTTTTATCGCGTGATCTGTGCGAAGCGTTTGATTATATCGGAGCTGAAATTTTGTCGGTTCCCATGTAGCGGCGCAGCGCCTCTGGCACGACAACTGAACCATCAGGTTGCTGGTAATTCTCTAAAACTGCCACTAGGGTACGCCCTACCGCTAGTCCTGAACCATTCAGGGTATGCAGCAATTCGTTCTTGCCTTGCTCATTCTTGTACCTCGCCTGCATTCGACGGGCTTGGTAGGCTTCGGTGTTCGAGATTGACGAAATTTCGCGATAAGTGTTTTGAGCAGGCAACCACACTTCTAAATCAAATGTTTTAGCGGCACCTGCGCCCATATCGCCGGCGCAAAGCAACATGACTCGATAAGCCAACCCGAGCTTTTGCAAAATCGCTTCAGCATGACCCACCATTTCATCGAGCGCGGCGTAAGATTGCTCTGGCTTAACAATTTGTACCATCTCGACTTTGTCAAATTGGTGTTGGCGAATCATGCCTTTGGTGTCGCGGCCATATGAACCGGCTTCGCTTCTAAAGCATGGTGTGTGGGCCGTGAGCTTCATTGGCAGCTTCGATGCCTGAACAATCTCATCGCGCACTAAGTTCGTCAGCGGCACTTCAGAAGTTGGAATCAAATACAAGGCTTCTCCGCTGGCATCTGGGTCGTCCTCTTGCCCGCCCTTCTTTGCAGCAAACAAATCTTGCTCGAACTTAGGTAACTGGCCTGTGCCATACAAACTGGCGGCATTCACGATGTAGGGCGTGTAGCACTCGGTATAGCCATGCTCTTCGGTTTGTACATCGAGCATAAATTGCGCGAGCGACCGATGCAGCTTGGCGATTTGGCCTTGCATGACTGCGAAACGAGCGCCTGCAAGCTTCACACCTAACTCAAAACTAAGCCCCAGAGGTTCGCCAACATCGGCATGATCTTTGGTAGCGGCGGTATGTGGAGCAGGGGTGCCCCATTTGCGCACTTCGACGTTGAACTTTTCATCTTTGCCTGCTGGCACACTTTCATGCGGCAGATTGGGAATACGCGACAACCAATTATTTAATTCTTTTACGATTACATCTGTTTGCTTGGTTGCGGTTTTTAGTTCATCACCCAAGCCTCCGACTTCGGCCATCACGGCGGAAGTATCTCCGCCCTTGGCCTTTAGCATACCAATCGATTTAGACAGGGAATTACGCTTGGCTTGCAGTTCTTCGCTACGTGATTGCAAGGCTTTGCGTTGGCCTTCCAGGGTAGTGAAATGTGCTGTATCAAGCACGAAGCCGCGCATGGCTAATCGTTCCGCCACAAGCGCGATGTCTTTTCTGAGGAGTTGAATATCTATCATCTTCTAATTTTACCGACTACTTTGCGTTTTTATTCAAGCTCCGCAAAGATTCTAGTTTTTCTGAAATCTTGATCTCTAACCCACGATTCACAGGCTGGTACCAGCCGGGGTCGGCCATGCCATCGGGTAAATATCGCTCGCCTGCTGCGAAGCCGCCCTCCTCGTTATGGGCATAGCGATAGTCTTTGCCGTGGCCCAACTGCTTCATGAGCTTGGTGGGGGCATTCCGAAGATGTACGGGCACTTCTCTCGACGAATCTTGCTTGATAAAAGCACGGGCCTTATTGTAAGCGTTGTATCCAGCATTACTCTTGGCAGCAATGCTTAGGTAAATCACGGCTTGGCCAAGGGCTAATTCGCCTTCGGGCGAGCCTAAGCGCTCGTACGTGGCCGCAGCTTCATTGGCCATTTGAATGCCTCTGGGGTCGGCTAAACCAATATCTTCCCAAGCCATACGAACGATGCGCCGCGCGAGGTATTTAGGGTCAGCACCGCCGTCGAGCATACGGCAAAGCCAATACAATGCCGCGTCCGGGTCCGAACCTCGTACCGATTTATGCAGGGCGGAAATTTGATCGTAAAAATTATCGCCACCTTTATCGAAGCGCCTTGCGTTCAAGGTTAAAGCGTTTTGTAAAAATGCCGCATCAACAAGGTCGATTTTTGCTGAACGCGCAGCAGTGTCGGTCTGCTCAAGCAAATTGATAAGTCTGCGAGCATCGCCATCGGCATAGCCAATCAGAGTATCCATGGCCTCAGGTGCAACCGCTAAGTTGGGCAAATGCGCAGCCAAGGTGCGCTGCGCCAATGCCATTAACTCATCAGGTTGCAATACCTGCAGCACATACACCTGCGCACGCGACAATAACGCCGAGTTCACTTCAAATGATGGGTTTTCGGTGGTTGCACCAATGAAAACTACTAACCCCGATTCAACATACGGAAGCAGTGCATCTTGCTGGCTTTTATTAAAGCGATGAATTTCATCAACAAACAAAATCGTTTGCTTGCCCATATCTCGATAAAGCTGCGCTTGCTCCATGGCTGCACGAATGTCTTTGACACCGGAAAACACCGCAGACAGAGCAATGAACTCATACTGAAATGCATTAGCGGCTAATCGAGCAAGGGTTGTTTTACCGACACCAGGCGGGCCCCACAAAATCATCGAATGAGGTTTACCCGATTCAAACGCGAGGCGCAAGGGTTTACCCTCGCCTAAAAGGTGCGATTGCCCAATGACCGCGGAAAGCGACGTTGGCCTAACGGTTTCCGCGAGTGGTTTCACGCTTTCACGCTTTCACGTTGTCGCAGCAGCAGGTTTTACCGGCACTATTGCTTTGGACGCAAACTTACCAACGCCCATAGCGCTGACAATCAATACTGCTTGAAATGCAGCGATCAACACCCAAACGGCAATGGGTTGCTTGGCATCCATCATCATGCCAAAACCAAGGGGCGCAAGCGCCATGCCAGCATCTAATCCGGAATACACCACGCCGTAAACTCGACCAGTAGCACCGGGCGGCGCCGCTCTTTTAATCAAAATATCCCGCGATGGGCTTGCAATACCGGAGCAAAAACCCATTACACCAAAAAGAAACGGAACCGCCAGCCCTGATACTGGCGCAAAACCAATGAGCAACGCGACAAAGGCAGCACTAACGAAACCCGCGGCAATAATCTTTTCTGCGCGAGAAATATCCGACACCAATTTGCCGCCAACAAGGATAGTAACGGCGCTAGCCATCATATAACTCGAAAGGCAATAAGCGACCCATTTGGGATCTAGCTCATGCAACTTGCTTGCCGCTTCAGCGCCAAAGCTTTGTACACCGCCAAGTGCAATTGCATAGGCGAAAAAGAACGCAAAACTCATCCACACTGCGGGCAAGGTAAGGAAAGCAAAAACCGATTCTTGAGCTTTAGGAAATCCGTTTGCATTAGTTTCGACAACCACAGCGGCCTTTGGCTCGGGCTCTAGCACTTCCCTTTGCAACCACACCATTAACAATACCGCACAAGCCAGTAGCCCAGCACAGGCTATTGCTATACGCCAAGTCGACGCGTGGGCAATCGTTAGCATGAACACAGGTGCTGCAGCCCAACCCACACTGCCACAAATACCGTGTACAGCATAGGCATGCCCGAGCCTTTCTGGAGCAATTCGAGCGTTCAAAATCGAGTAATCAACCGGATGAAATGAGGCATTGCCAACACCGGCAAGAACGCTGGCAAACATCAACCATGCGTAACTATTGCCTGTTGCAGCGACCACAGTTGCCAAAACCATTAAGCCCAAAGAGGCAAACAAAACAGGCACTGGGCCAACTTTATCCACTACAAATCCAGCCAAGGCCTGCCCTACCCCTGACACTACGAAGTACGCTGTCATCAATAACCCAAGCTCGGCATAACTTAAACCAAACTCCGCCTTAATCAGTGGAAACAAGGGTGCCAATAGCAAATGAAAAAAATGCGATAAACCATGAGCAATCGAAATTACGGGTAGCACACCTAATTTCAAAATCCTGCCCCTTTTGCGGTAATGGGCCACTTGGCCACAACTAAGCCATCTTGTACGACGTTAAACTCATGATGCAAGTTTACGGTCGGGTCACAATGGCCGGGAATTAACTCTATCTTTTTACCAATCAACGGTTGCAGCGATAGGTCAGTTACCGCTAGCACCGTGTGTTCGTCGGAAATTGCTTTCACCGTTAGCCCTGGCAATAAAGCAACTGGAAGCCCACTATCGACCGCAAAGGCTTT
>JAYWIG010000019.1:0-5294 GCA_043789035.1 Betaproteobacteria bacterium | reverse complement strand
TAGCCCATGCACCATACTACTTCCGGTTGGCCGGTATTCCGCAATTTGCAGGTGGTCGGCGAGTGTGGGTCGAATGGATTGCGATTGATGAGCTTTCCCTTGAAATGGAAGCTCGATTTATCGGTGTGGATGAAGAAACTCCTGCTGACGAGCCGCTGGATGGGGAAATTCCGGAAGAAATTCCGCAACTAGCCGAAACTGTACCTTCAGGGGACGCTCCGACAGACGAAACTCCTCCAGCGAGTGCGTCATAATCTGCTTTATGGCAATAGCGAAACCAACTAGGCAATTTCGAGGGGCAGACGATGCCTTTCGATGGTCTGACCTAAGGAGCAAACCGCTTTTTTGGGGTGTGGTTGCCTCTGTGCTGTTACATATCCTGCTTTTGGCCATGAAGTTCTCGCCACCCGAACCAATTGTGTTTAAGCCAATAGATTCGCAGCTTGAAGTCGTGCTGCTGAATGCCGAAACTGATACCAAGCCCAAAGTTGCTGACGTACTTGCACAGGTGAACATGGAAGGTGGCGGCGATAGAGATAAAGGCCGAGCCAAATCGCCTTTGCCTGCTGATACCAAAGCCGAAGACGGCGATGATTTGATGAAGGCTAAGCAGCGCCAGCAACAACTTGAAGATCAGCAGCGCCAGCTTCTTGCATTGGCACGTGGCCCAAGAGCGTACATCGATAATGCAGAAAGGCCCACTGAAGAGCGTGGTACTTCGGCACAGGAAGAAGTTAACAAATCGATTGCTCGCCTGCAAGCTCAGGTCGATAAGCAAATTGAAGACTACAACAAGCGCCCCAAAAAACTGACCTATGGCGTGAATGCTAAGGGCGTCAATTATGCGAAGTACGTCGACGATTGGGCCACGAAAATAGAGCGTATCGGTACTGAGCGGTACCCGCCGGAGGCCAGAGGTAAACAATATGATTCACTCGTTATTCTGGTAGAAATCGATAAACACGGTAACGTTGTGGATGTGATTGTTGAGAAAAAGTCCAAGTTCGAAGCGCTGAATAAGGCAGTTAAGCAAATTGTTTACGCTGGTGCACCTTACGATAGATTTAGCAAAGAAATGACAAAAGACGGTGATATTTTGCAAATCGTGCGTACCTGGACGTTCACCAACGAAGGCCTTGAAACCGAGGCCGCTCCACTCGTGCGATGAGCTAGCTTGGTGAAGAAATTCTTCAAGTGGTTAGGTATTTTTTTCGGGCTTGCCATTGCAGCAGTGCTGGCCTTACAACTTTGGTTTTTTGCGCATATTTGGTGGTGGGTTGATCACAATCCGACATCAACGAGCTTTATGCGGGCGCAACTTGCGGTGCTCCAAAAAACGAATCCTGATGCGCAACTCAAGCATCGTTGGATCGCATACGACAAAATCTCTGACAACCTAAAACGCGCGGTGATAGCGTCTGAAGATGCCAACTTCACCGAGCATGACGGTGTCGATTGGGATGCCATCGAAAAAGCCTATGAGAAGAATTTAAAGAAGGGCAAAGTCGTGCGAGGCGGTTCAACCATCACTATGCAACTGGCAAAGAATTTATTCTTGTCAGGTGAGCGTAGCTATCTTCGCAAAGGCCAAGAGCTTGTCATTACCTACATGATCGAGCACATGATGGACAAAGACCGCATTTTTGAGATTTACCTGAATGTGGCTGAGTGGGGGATTGGCGTGTTCGGCGCAGAAACGGGAGCTACCCATCACTTTAACGTCAGCGCCGCTAAGCTTAGCCCAATGCAAGCCGCTCGCATGGCCGCCATGTTGCCTAGGCCACGTTTTTACGATAAAAATCGAGGTAGTAATGCGTTAAATCGCAAGGCCAATATGATTATTCGCGGCATGGGAGCGGTAGAAGCCCCTTAGGTTTATAAAACCTTAGCATTTTCCCCCTACAATCCCGCAGATGCAGGATATTCGTAACAACCTCACTGAAGAGCCTCAAGAACAATCAATTCCCCGAGATCCGGAGGAGGCGCAGCGCACGCTTGGCTGGGTTCAAGACTTATTACAGCGCCGTGAGGTGCAAATTGCGTTCGAGCACAGGCCACCGTATCACGAGATTGACGATACCAATGGCGCGCGCGATGCGATGCTTGAGGATTTGCTCAGACTCGAACCGATTTTGGAGCTGCGCCTAAAGCTTGACGATGTTCACCCGGCCGACGTTGCCTATGTTTTAGAGTCTCTGCCGCTTGATGATCGCCTGATTGTTTGGGATTTGGTGAAAGCCAATCGCGACGGCGACATTTTGATGGAAGCATCAGACGCGGTTCGCGAAACCCTGATTTCCTCAATGGATAGAGAGGAGTTGGTTGAAGCGGTTGAAAGCCTTGACACCGATGAGATTGCCGAACTCGCACCTGATTTGCCGTCGGATGTGGTTGAAGAGGTTCGCCAAGGTTTAACCGCGCAAGAACGTGAACAGTTGCGTGCTGCGATGTCGTATGCCGAAGGCTCAGTTGGCGCACGCATGGATTTCGATTTAGTCACGGTGCGCGCCGATGTCTCGCTTGAAGTCGTGCTGCGCTACATGCGCAACTACGACAAGCTACCCGATCATACTGACCAAGTGTTCGTTGTCGATGGCGAAGATCGATTGGTAGGTGCGCTACCGATTCAGCGGCTTTTGGTAAACGAACCGGAAGTGATGGTCGAAGATGTGATGAACACCGAGGTGCTCACGCTTCAGGGTAACGAAGAAGTGAGTGAAGCAGCTCAGGCGTTCGAGCGATATGACTTAGTGTCGGCTCCTGTAGTCGATGCCCACAATCGTTTGGTGGGTCGCTTAACTGTGGCTGAAGTCGTCGACGTCATTCGAGAAGAGGGCGATAGCGATTTGCTCGCTCAGGCTGGTTTGCGCGAGGACGAAGATATTTTCTCTAGCGTTTGGAAGTCGGCAAAGAACCGCTGGCTTTGGTTAGCGCTAAATTTATGCACGGCCTTCTTTGCTTCGCGTGTGATCGGTGGGTTCGAGGGCACGATTGCAAAAGTTGTCGCACTTGCGGCTCTCATGCCAATCGTAGCGGGAATTGCGGGTAACTCCGGTAATCAGACGATGACACTCTTTATTCGTTCGCTGGCCTTGGGCCAAGTCACCGCTGCCAATGCACGACAACTGATTTTGAAAGAGCTCGCTATTGCCGCTTTAAACGGTATTGTTTGGGGCACGGTTGCGGGTGTATTTGCGTGGTGGCTTTACAGTAATACACCGCAAGGCGTGCTGCTGGGGCTCATTATGATGTTGGCGATCATCTTGAATTTATTGGTTGGCGCTCTCATCGGCATGTTGGTGCCGTTAGCGCTTGAAAAGGCGGGGCGCGATCCGGCGTTAGGTTCGTCGGTACTTCTCACTTTTACGACCGATAGCATGGGCTTTTTTATTTTCTTAGGCCTAGCTTCACTCTTCTTTAAATAGGTTTTCAGTGCGTATCGCTACCTACAATGTTGAAAACCTTTTCTCCCGAGCCAGGATTCTCAACCTGAACGATAAAGCCGAATCGCAGCTTTTGCTATCTCTGGTTCAGTCATTGCAGAGCTTGCTCGATTCGGTCGAATACACTCCGGTGATTAAAGATCAAATCGAGCATGTATCGACGCAACTTTTTGGTTATGTTGACGTGCGCGCCGATATCGGTGGTTTGGGTTCTTGGCCCGAGGACGGCAGGCCTGGTCCTTATCGTTTGAAGCGCCATATTAAAGGCAAGTCCGACTGGAGCGGAGAGATCGCGTTCAAAGACATGCCTTTGAATGATGAACAGCGCATGAACACCGCCTTGGTGATTAAGGCGATGAATGCCGACGTTATGTGTGTCACTGAAGCTGAGGGCATGGCTGCGCTTGATAACTTTAATCGCAATGCACTCGATGGCCTATACAAAGAGTTTGCTTCGATCGATACCATTAACGACGTACGCGGCATTGACGTGGGTTGTTATAGCAAATTCCCAATCCGAAGTCTGCGCACGCATATGTTTAAGCGGCGCAAAGAAGTCGATGCACCTTTGTTCAGTCGCGATTGCTTACAGGTTGAAATCCAAACGCCTAAGCAATCTTTACACATGTTGTGCAATCACTTTAAAAGTCAGCGCGGTAAAACCGACGCTGAAAAAACGTTATCGGCCGATTGGCGCAAAGAGCAAGCACTAGCGGTGCGGGATATTGCGCTTGAGTTTGATCTTTCAAAGGATTGGGTCGTGGTTGCTGGTGATTTGAATGAAGACAGCAATACCGAGTTTCAGTCTTTAGAGTCGTTGTTTGATTGCAAAGGCTTGGTACCGGTCGTCGATAGAACTTTGCCCATGCGTGAGCGCTTTACTCATGTGACGTTCGACCCCCGTTGGCGTCAGCATAAGGTGTCGCAGCTTGATTATTTGTTTGTGTCGCAAGCCTTGGCTGCCCGCATGACTGGGCATGGTTTTGAGCGTAGAGGCACATTCGAGCTGAACGCATTTGCGCAAGAGATTGGCATTGAGCCAATAGAGTTGTTCCCTGAAATTACTCATGAAGCCGTCAGCGCTTCTGACCACAGTGGTTTATGGGCAGACTTTGATTTGTAGGTGTTGCGCTGCTTTACTGATAGGCTTGACCATTCGTCGGTTAGCTAACGCCGCTCCCCTGCTGCCTTTTGTGCTTTAGGTTGCACAGATCAACACTGTAAATCCAGCAAAGTGATTCTAAAAATCGCCTGCATACAGTAACGAGGAAATCATGGCAAAACATTCAAAAAAGACTTTTTCAAAGCAAACCGTTGTACTCGACGGTAACGAATTCGATCAGTGCACTTTCGAAGGTTGCGTTCTTGAGTTTCAAGGCCTGCGTCCAGTTGCGTTGAACACCAACACAATTACTAATTGCCAGTGGTCATTCAAAGGCCCTGCAGCGAACGCCGTTCAATTTATGAGCGCGTTATATCAATCAGGCTCATCTGGTGCTCAGTTAATCGAAGCGACATTCAACGGTATTCGTGGTTTAGTGCCACAACCGACGGGCCCACAGGGCGTGCCTAGCTCAGCTAGCGTGAATTAATGTCTACTTAGTTTTGCTAGGGTGATCGCAACTACGGCGGCACCTAGCAACGCCAACGCAAAGGCTATCGCCTGATGCATATGGGGTAGCAACAACCCCAATACGCAAAAGAAAGTTGCCAATCCAGCTAACCCACGACTAAAGCCGGAAAAGAAGGCAGTAGTCGCATTTGCGCCCGCGAGCCTTTGGGTAAAGCAAGGCAGTATCGAACCAGTAATTGGCCACGCAATGAGCAAGCCACTTAGCCAAGGCGGTGTAT
>JAYWIG010000018.1:0-5312 GCA_043789035.1 Betaproteobacteria bacterium | reverse complement strand
GCTTTGGCCAGTGGTAAGCTTTCTACTGCTCGCTCCCCAGCGACGCGTCGTAGAAATTGACGAAACTCGGCCAATCTGACCATGGTAGAAGTACGTAACACCGAAAAAGAACTGAGCAGATTTCGCTTTCGCATCATTTTGGCGATTGCGTTTATCGTTGTTTTGTTCGGCGTGTTGATCGGGCGATTTTCATACCTTCAGGTCTACCGCTTCACCGAGTTCCACGCCCAAGCCGAAGATAACCGAATTGCGGTCGTCCCCGTACCGCCGCCACGCGGTTTGATCTTCGACAGAAACGGTGTTTTGTTGGCAGAGAATGTTTCTGGTTTTACAGTTGAGATTACGCCAGATCAGGTGAGCAACTTAGAGCAGACGATCGAAGAAATTGCCTCAATCATCGAAATTCGCGAGAAAGATAGAAAGCGCTTTAAACGCCTTTTAGACGAAGCAAAAAACTACGATTCGATTCCACTCAAGGTAAAGCTTACTGATGACGAAGTTGCCAAGCTTTCAATTCATCGCTTCCGCCTTCCCGGCGTAGAAATCAAAGCACGTCTATTTCGAAACTACCCGCTGGGTGAAACCGCCTCACACGTGCTGGGTTACATAGGCCGCATTAGCCAAGCCGATAAACAAAAACTCGCTGATGCGGATTTAGAAAGTGAGTATGCAGGCAGTACCCACATGGGCAAGGTCGGTGTAGAGTTAAGCTACGAAAAGCGTCTGCGTGGTCAAACTGGTTTCGATGAAGTCGAGGTGTCTGCAGGTGGTAGAACAGTCCGATCGTTATCACGCACCTTACCTGTTCCCGGAAACAATCTTGTTTTATCGATTGACGTCAAACTCCAAAAACTTGCCGAGCAGTGGTTTGGCAATCGCATAGGTGCGCTCGTCGCAATTGAGCCTGAGACAGGCGACATTCTTGCGTTCGTCTCTAAGCCCACCTATGACCCGAATGCGTTTATTGACGGCATTGATACGCAGCTGTGGCAGGCCCTCAATGAAGATCCGAATAAGCCTTTATTAAACCGCCCATTACGCGGCACCTATCCTCCCGGCTCAACCTACAAACCGTTCATGGCTTTAGCGGCACTTGAAACCGGCACTCGCGGGCCTAATGACACGATTAGCGACCCTGGCTACTTTCAGTTAGGTTCACACCGCTTTCGTGATTCGCGCCCCGGAGGTAATGGCACGGTGAACCTGCACAAGTCTATCGTCGTTTCCAGCGACACCTATTACTATAAAGCCGCCTATGACATGGGGGTCGATAAGATTGCGGAGTTCATGAAACCGTGGGGTTTTGGACAACTCACCGGCATTGATATCGATAATGAAACCACGGGCATCTTGCCATCTTCCGCTTGGAAGATGAAACGCTTCAAACAAAAATGGCTACCCGGCGAAACGCCATCAATTGGTATCGGCCAAGGTGCAAACGCATTTACGATTTTGCAGTTAGCCAATGCCACAGCAGTGCTGGCCAACAACGGCGTGTTCATGAAGCCCCATGTGGTGAAATCGATTGAAGACCCAGTCTCGAAAACAAAAACACCCACAGTGCCGTCGGAAAGTTACCGCATTGCGATCAAACCCGAGCATTTGGAATGGGTCAAAGCCGCCATGGTTGATGTGAATAAATTTGGTACTAGCCGCATCGCTTTTGCCAATACCGAATATGTAGCCGCAGGTAAAACGGGTACGGCGCAGGTGATAGCCATCAAACAAGGTGAGCGCTACGATGCCAAGAAAATTGCTGAAAAATATCGCGACCATTCGTTGTTTATGTCGTTTGCACCGGCTGACAAGCCGAGAATTGCGATTGCGGTGATTGTTGAAAACGGTGGTTTCGGCGCTCAGGCCGCAGCACCAATTGCCCGCAAGGTATTCGACTACTACCTGCTCGGCAAACTGCCTAAAAATGAAAACGATGCTGCTCTAGAAGCCATGCTCAAGCGGCCAGAAGATGCCGACTTGCGCGACGTGCCTGAGCGACCTGAGGGCGACCCTATTACGCCTGCCGAAGCATCGAGACAATAATGCCTGACTACAAAACACTGTTTGGCAAGGTGTTACCCTACTTTCGGGTGTTCGACCCAACATTGCTGTTCATACTGATGCTGCTAACCACCTTGAGTTTATTCACTATGTACTCTGCCGCGTTCGACTTTCCCGGTCGCTTTGAGGCGCATGTTCGTAATTTGATCATTGCATTTATTGTGATGTGGATTGTCGCCAACTTTAATCCAACATGGCTGATGAGATCAGCGGCACCGCTCTATATTGCTGGGCTTTTACTGCTGATTGCAGTAGCGCTATTCGGAGACGTTTCTAAGGGAGCAAGGCGCTGGCTGCACATTGGTGTCACTCGAATTCAGCCCTCTGAAATAATGAAAATTGCTATGCCGCTCATGCTAGCTTGGTACTTTCACAAACGCGAAGGTGTGTTGTACTGGTATGACTGGATTATTGCTGCAATATTGCTCGCTGTACCTGTGCTCTTAGTGGCAAAACAACCTGACTTGGGCACCGCCATATTGGTACTCGCCGCTGGCTCTTACGTCATTTTCTTTGCAGGCTTAAAGTTCAAGGTCATGGGCTTTATTAGCGCCATTGCCATTGCCGCGTTACCTTTGCTCTGGGCGAATATGAAGGATTATCAGAAGCAAAGGGTCATGACATTAATCGACCCAACCACCGATCCTTTAGGCAAGGGCTTTCATATTATTCAATCGACCATCGCTGTGGGCTCTGGAGGCCTTTGGGGTAAAGGATGGATGGAGGGCACTCAAACGCATTTAGAGTTCATTCCCGAACGAACGACCGATTTTATTTTTGCGGTGTTTGCTGAAGAGTTTGGATTAATTGGTAACTTAGTGTTACTGGCGATCTATACGGCATTCTTGATTCGTGGTTTGATCATCACGGCCAATGCGGCATCGGTATTTATGCGATTACTCGCAGGTGCAATCACCTTGGTATTTTTCACCTACGCCTTTGTCAACATGGGAATGGTGTCAGGCATTTTGCCAGTTGTCGGCGTACCGCTGCCGTTCATGAGTTTCGGCGGTACCGCCTTAGTAACGCTTGGGTTCGGCATAGGCGTGCTAATGGTGGTTCAACGGCATAGAAAGCTAGTCCAAACGTAGACTTGCGCTAGTTTTACTGGCTGTTAACCCTACGTTGCTTAAGCCTTACTTCGCGTAGGACATTCATTAAGAAGTTTTATTTAGACGCTATTCTTCCGCAATCTGGGGAGTAGCTTCCAAGTCGACTCAAACTCGACTCCATGAATTCGTCGTCAATCCGAGGTGTAAATCTCCGGCGTTTTCAAAGATTACCAAAGAGGTGATCTTAAGCAAGACCGGTGCGTACATGCACGGGTCTTTCATACAGAAATCTCGTGTTCACTTAAACGTAACAAGGGCTTTATGAACAGATTTCTTCAACATTACTTTCGGTACAAGATAGCGCTGCTAGCAACCGTGATTTCTGTGCCTTTGGGCATAGAGATAGCTTCAGCTCAAGCGCCGGTCGAGGCAACCAATATAAAAGTTAGCCAATTCATCGAGATGGCTAAGCAATCTAATCTTCAAATCGAAGGCGCGAGGCAAGACGTAGTTGCGTCTGACGCTGGCCTGATTACTGCGAGAGCACTGCCAAACCCTGAACTTGAATTCACCCCTGGTGCCGCAAGCGCTAGAACTGGCAATAGCGGTGCTAGCGCGGCTTTCGGCATTGTGCAGCCTATCGAGAGACCGAGCTTCAGACAAGCGAAACAAGATCTTGCTAACAGCCGCATTGCCCTAGCGCAGTCCAATCAGAAAGTGGTTGAGGCTTTCATCATTGACCAAGTTCGTAGGCGCGCTGTTGAAACAGTCAGGGCACAAGAAGAACTAGCTGCAGTGACTGAGGACCTGCAAATAGCGCGACAAATCGCCGAGCGAGTTCGAGTACGCGCAAGAACCGGTGAAGCACCACGATTCGATCTAATGCGTGCTGAAGCAGAAGTAGCGGTTGTACAAAAAAATTTCGAAAGCGCACAAAGCAAAGTTAGACAAACAAAAATTGAGTTGCAACAAGCGGTAGGGCGAACACTACCTGCGAATTTTAACGTCGAGGTCGACGCGGCCTTAAACGCATTGCTCGCTGAAAATGACTATCAGTTACTCCGCCTAACAGTCGCCGAGTTGAACCCAGAGTTAGCAGCAGCCCGTAAAGAAACTGACCGAAATGTGATGGTGACTGAATTGGAAAGGCGCTCAGTTTTGCCACAATTTTCGATTCGCGCCCAACATGAGCGAGAACCTGATATCAGTTTTAATCGAATTGGCGTGCAACTAAGCATTCCGTTTTTTAATAAACGCGAAGGCCCAATCGCAGAAGCGATGGCACTGACCAAAAGATCACAGATATTGGCTCAAGCCCGGCAGTACGAACTAGAAAATAGCTTCGATGCAGCTTGGACGGCTTACATTTCAGCACAGCGACAAGTAAGGGCATTTGAAGACGGTATCTTGGACCGGTCGCGTGGCGTGCTCGACGTTGCAGAGGCGGCTTATCGTTTAGGCGAACGCGGTATTTTGGAGTATCTCGATGCACAGCGGCAGTTTCGCTTAGTAAGAAATGATCTGGTCGTTGCGCGCTACAACCTTCTGATTACCCGCACACAACTTGAACGGTTGGCCGGTCGTTAACAACGATTGCCTGCCAACTCAAATAACTCCACGAAAGTTAGATCTTGAAAAAACATTTCACCACATCAAAATTTGCACCCTTTGTTGCAATGATTATTCCGTTGAGCCTCGCCCTATCGGCTTGCGGCGATAAAGAGAAGGTTGCTTCACCCGCAGTTACCAAAGGCGAAGCTGCGACGCCCGTAGACCCTACCCTTATTAAGGCTGATGCGACCTTAATTAGCCGAATCAAAGTTGCAAACATTGAAGAGCGCAATGTAACCGAAACCTTGAGAGTTGCTGGGCAGCTTCAAACCAATTTGTACAAAACAATGCGAATTGGTGCACCGATTGCAGGTCGGCTCACCCAAATCAACGCTCAATTTAGTCAAGAAGTACAAGCAGGCCAAGTATTAGCGGAAATTTCAAGCCCTGAGCTCGCCCAAGCACAGCTGAGTTTTCTGAAAGCCCACTCTCAACAAAAACTAACCACTGCGGCGGTTGAACGAGCTCAACTACTTTTGTCAGCCGACGTTATTGGTTCGGCAGAACTGCAGCGCCGTCAAGCTGAACAGCAAATAGCGGGTGCAGAAAAGCGCGCCGTATCTGACCAGCTGAAAGCCCTTGGCATATCTT
>JAYWIG010000017.1:0-5319 GCA_043789035.1 Betaproteobacteria bacterium | reverse complement strand
TTGACCGTGGTTCTCACGGTTGGTCGGTTCGCGTAATTGTGGCGGGCGAAAGAAATTACCAATTCTTTGGTGATGCAGAGCACAAGGGTGCTAAGGGTTCATTGGCAGCCGCTGGTGAGTACGCCGCTAAACATAGACCAAGAATTCGTGCTGGCGCACGCCTAAATACGGGAGTGGGTATCCAGTTGGTGCGACTTGCTAAGAAAGACAGGCCATTAGGCGATCATTATGTGGTTATCCCGAAGCTCGTTAAAGGTGTCGCTGCACACCGAATCTACATCGGTAATGACCACACGATTACCGAGACTCGTTATAACGCTGCAATGAAGGAAGCCAAAATCATTCGCCAGCGTTTCGTAGACGAACACATGGCGATGTTGACGGAGCGAGCAAGGCAAGAAGAGCTTGCTGAGAAGAAGGCTAAAAAAGCGAAGTAACATTCTTTCGCGTTGAGTTAATAAAAAAAGGCTAGATGGAAATCTAGCCTTTTTTTATTGCTTAAATCGAAAGCTTAGCGGGTGCCTAAAAGCTCGACTTCAAATACTAGTGTGGCGTTCGGTGGAATGGTGCCGCCAGCGCCGCGGGTTCCGTAGGCGATAGCCGATGGGCAGGTAAGCTTGGCTTTACCACCAACCTTCATCATTGCAACGCCTTCAGTCCAGCATTTGATAACGTTACCAAGTGGAAACTCGATCGGCTCTCCGCGCTTGTAGGAGCTGTCGAATTCCTTGCCATCGGGGAACGTGCCTTTGTAATGCACTTTCACCGTCGAGGAAGCGGTAGGTTGTGCGCCTTTACCTTCTTGCAATGTACGAATGACTAAGCCACTAGCGGTTACTTTGGCATTTGGCTCTTTAGCAGCGGCTGTTAAGGTTTCGTCTTGAGCTGATGCCGACGAGGTAATGCTCAGGAGCGCGCAAATGCTAAAGGTATTGGCCAAAGTGAGGAATATTTTTTTTGTCATGAGCAAACCTATATAGGCTAATTAAAATGATGTCGCACTGCAGCAATCGTTTTATCGATTGCTTCGTCAGTGGTGTGTAGATGCGTAACGAATCTTAAACGATACAACCCAGTTGCGAGAATACCTTGCTCTTTTAGTGCGGCAATCAGTGTTGTAGCTTTTACTTTAGCGGCGGGTTTTACATCTACAAACAAGATATTAGTTTGAACCGGCTCGACTTCTAACCCTCCAATTTGTTTAAGGCCAGCTTCCAAACGTTTTGCCCTTCGATGGTCATCGCCAAGGCGTTCTATATTGTTTTCTAATGCATAAAGTGCCGCTGCGGCAATAACCCCGGCCTGCCGCATACCGCCGCCCACCATTTTGCGAATCCTATGCGCTCTTTTTATAAAGTCTGCGGAGCCGCATAGCGCAGATCCAACCGGCGCTCCTAAGCCTTTGCTAAAGCAAATCGATACAGAATCGAAGTGTTGCGCGATTTGTTTGGCTTCGATCAACGCATTTGAATTGGATAATTGAGCTTGTGCTACCGCCGCATTGAAAAGGCGTGCCCCATCAAGGTGCCTGAGCAATCCTTTGCTAAGCGCTAAATGACTCGCCGCTTCGATATAACTCATTGACAATATTTTGCCGCCGATCGTGTTCTCCAGACAAAGCAGTTTTGTTTTTGCGAAATGCGCATCATCCGGCTTGATATTCGCTTCGATATCGGCCAATGGTATTGATCCATCAATTGCGTTATTTAGCGGTTGCGGTTGCACACTTCCAAGAACCGCGGCACCACCTCCTTCCCAGCGAAATGTATGGGCCATTTGGCCGACGAGGTATTCATCACCGCGCTGGCAATGCGCCAAAATGCCGCACAGGTTGCTTTGTGTTCCGGTAGGCACAAACAAGGCGGCTTCGAACCCAAGCATAGTGGCAATTTTTATTTGCAGCGCGTTTACGGTTGGGTCGTCCCCAAAAACGTCATCACCGACATCGGCAAAAGCCATGGCTTTGCGCATTGCTTCGTTAGGTTGGGTAACGGTATCGCTGCGTAAATCTACTATGGACATTTTGTTAGTTTTGCTAAAGTGGTTCAATATACGAGTGAATCAATTCGGAATGGAGAAAAAATGGAAGATATCGTTATTGTGTCAGCAGCTCGAACTGCCGTAGGTAAATTCGGTGGAACTTTAGCAAAAACACCAGCGACAGAGCTGGGAAGCTTAGTAATTAAGGAAGTGATTGCACGAGCAAAGCTCGACGCTGCGCAAGTCGGCGAAGTCATCATGGGCCAAGTATTAACTGCAGGTTCCGGGCAAAACCCAGCGCGGCAAGCAAGCTTAAAAGCGGGTCTTGCCAAAGAAACACCGGCACTCACGATTAACGCGGTTTGTGGTTCTGGTTTGAAGGCCGTAATGCTTGCGGCCCAGTCGATTGCGACGGGTGATAGCGATATTGTGGTTGCGGGTGGCCAAGAAAACATGAGTGCCAGCCCGCACGTGGTGATGGGTTCTCGTGATGGCCAGCGCATGGGCGATTGGAAGATGATCGACTCTATGATCGTTGATGGCTTGTGGGATGTTTATAACCAGTACCATATGGGCATTACGGCCGAGAACGTCGCTAAGGCTTATGCCATTAGCCGCGACATGCAAGATGCGCTGGCCTTGGGTAGTCAAACCAAAGCGGCTGCAGCCCAAGCAGCGGGCAAGTTTGTGGATGAAATCTTGGCAGTTTCGTTAGCGCAGAAGAAGGGCGACCCGATAATTTTTAATTCCGATGAGTTCATTAATAAAAAAACTACTGCTGAAGTATTGGCAGGTCTGCGCCCGGCTTTTGATAAAGCCGGTGGTGTAACCGCTGGCAATGCCTCCGGTTTGAACGACGGTGCTGCTGCGGTGTTGGTCATGACGGCTAAAAATGCGGCCGCTCGAGGATTAACACCATTGGCTCGCATTGCAGCATTTGCGACAACTGGGCTAGACCCAGCCACAATGGGCATGGGTCCAGTGTCGGCGACGCGTAAAGCGTTGACTCGCGCTGGTTGGAATGCTGCAGATGTTGATTTGTTCGAATTGAATGAAGCGTTTGCTGCACAAGCTTGTGCAGTCAATAAAGAGTTAGGTATTGACGCTGCTCGGGTAAATGTGAACGGCGGAGCCATTGCGATTGGGCACCCCATCGGAGCGTCTGGTTGCCGTATTCTGGTAACGTTGTTGCATGAAATGGTACGTCGCGATGCCAAAAAGGGTATCGCGGCACTATGTATTGGTGGCGGTATGGGTGTCTCCATGGCTATCGAAAGATAGCAACTGAGTAGCTTGAAAAAAATTTATAACGGAGATGATGATGACGATAGAGAAAAAAGTAGCTTATGTAACTGGTGGTATGGGGGGTATTGGGACGGCTATCTGCCAGCGATTGCATACCGAAGGGTTTAAAGTCATCGCTGGCTGCGGGCCAACCCGTGATTTCGATAAGTGGGTAGGCGAACAAGCTGCACTTGGTTATACGTTTTACGCTTCAGTGGGAAACGTTGGAAGTTGGGAGTCAACAGTCGAAGCATTCACAAAAACGAAAGCCGAGCATGGAAGCATTGATGTACTAGTGAACAACGCTGGCATCACCAAAGATCGTATGTTTATGAAGATGACTCGTGAAGATTGGGACGCAGTGATTGAAACCAATCTCAATAGTATGTTCAATGTAACCAAACAAGTGGTTGCGGATATGGTCGAGCAGGGCTGGGGACGCATCATCAATATCAGCTCAGTGAATGGCGCTAAGGGGCAAGCTGGCCAAACGAACTACTCTGCGGCTAAAGCAGGTATGCACGGTTTCTCGATGGCGTTGGCACAAGAGATAGCCACCAAAGGTGTTACAGTCAACACGGTGAGCCCTGGCTATATTGGTACCGATATGGTGAATGCGATTCGTGAAGATGTTTTGGCGAAAATCGTTGCAACCATCCCCGTTAAGCGTTTAGGTAAACCGTCGGAGATTGCTTCGATTATTGCTTGGTTGGCATCAGAAGAAGGTGGTTACACAACCGGTGCAGACTTCTCGGTCAACGGCGGTTTGCATATGGGTTAAAGATTTACGGTTGGCGGCGATCGTCTTTGCCGCCTCCGTATATCACACGGGCATGCCTCTCGTAACTGAAGTATGCCCAACCCCAGTTGATTAAAACACTTATTCGATTGCGAAAGCCGATTAAGAAAAATACGTGTGCCGCAAGCCAAAAAAGCCAAGCGAACACGCCAGAAAATTTTACCCCTCGTACATCAACGATGGCGCTTAGCCGACCAATAGTCGCTAAATTTCCGAAATCTTGATACTTAAAAGCCGAAGTCGGTTGACCATCGATTTTTGCTTGAATGGCTGTGGCCACGTGCTTACCCATTTGTTTAGCTGCAGGTGCAACACCTGGAACTGGTTTTGCGTTGCATGTAACACTGGCTAAATCGCCGGCTACAAAAATGGCCGGAAAGTTCGCTAGACTTAAATCGTTTTCGACAATGACTCTACCGGCCTTATCTAATGGCGTTTCGAGTAACTTGCCTAGTGGTGATGCCGCCACTCCGGCTGCCCAGAGTACCGTTTTGGCTTGTACTGTCTGTTCCGCGAGTGAGTAATCATTAGAGGAAATATTAGTGACAGGTTTACCACAACAAACCTCTACGCCTAAACGCTCTAACTGCTTTGTTGCGCTCGCTGATAAGCTTTCCGGAAAGGCGCTCAAAATTCTTGAGCCTGCCTCAATGAGCCTAACTCTCGCCTTGGTAGGGTCGATGTTTCGGAATTCGTTTTTTAATGTGTGCTTAGCAATTTCTGCCAACGTGCCTGCTAACTCCACCCCAGTAGGCCCACCACCGATTACCGCGAAATGAAGCCAGGCATCTTGCTCTTCTTTGCTCGTACAGGTCTCGGCTTTCTCAAAAGCCAGTAAGATTTTGCGCCGAATATTTAGTGCGTCGTCGAGTGTTTTTAAGCCCGGCGCATGCTCTGCCCATTCTGATTTGTCAAAGTAGGCATGGGTCGCTCCGCTGGCGATCAACAAATAATCGAAACTTAGCTCGGATGAATCGGCCAATTTGATGAGCTTTTCAGTCAGCTCAATATTGATCACTTCGCCTAAACGTACTTCGACGTTGGCTTGGCCTCTTAGGATGTGTCTTAGCGGTGCTGCAATATCGCCAGAGGATAAACCGGCGGTTGCCACTTGATATAGCAGCGGTTGAAACAAGTGGTGATTTTGTTTATCGATCAGCGTGATGTCGCAATAACTTTTAGCGAGAGCGCGAGTTGCCCATAGACCGGCAAAACCGCCCCCAATGACAATGACTTTGGGAATGGCAGTTTTCATA
>JAYWIG010000016.1:0-5327 GCA_043789035.1 Betaproteobacteria bacterium | reverse complement strand
TTGAATTAGACAGCGGTTCAAACAGCGGTGAGCAAAGGCCGGCCAGCAACGAAGGCGGCGACGTTATCGAGAGTTAATTGCCCCATGGCTGCGCGAGTGGCATGGGTGCCGCTGCCCACGTGAGGCATGAGCACGACGTTATCCATAGTCCATAAATCGACTGGTACTTTCGGTTCGTCATTGAATACATCCAAACCAGCGGCACCAAGCTCGGCACTCGCAAGCAATTCAACAAGTGCTTCTTGATCAACAACAGAGCCACGCGCAATGTTGACAAAAATGCCTTGAGGCCCGAGTGCCTTCAACGCTGCTTTTGAAATTATCTTGGCTGTGGCTGCGCCTCCTGGGCAAGCAGCAATCACCACATCAGCCCAAGTTGCCAAAGCTTCTACCGTATCGAAGTATTGGTAGCTCAGGTCGCTCTTCTTACGTGGGCCTTGGTAAGCCACAGTGGTATTAAAAGCCACGCAACGCTTAGCAATCGCCTGCCCAATGCGCCCCATGCCTACCACACCAATCTTCATGCCCTGCATACTTTGTGTCAGAGGCATACCGCCTTTGAGCCACTTACCCTGGCGAACAAACTGGTCGCCCTGAGGAATGCGGCGAATCGTCGACAGTAGCAATGCGAGTGCTAGATCGGCCACTTCTTCGGTCAATACATCAGGTGTATTGCTGACCAGAATATTGTTGGCTTTGCAATAGTTCAAATCGATTGCATCCACACCTACGCCAAAACAAGCCACCATTTTTAGTTTCGGCAATTGCTTCATCAAGGCAGCTTCAATGCCCCGGCCACCGGTTGTTACAACGATTTCGCAAATCTTTGCGAGTTCATCGAGGTTCATTCCAGCTTGATAGGGAACTACGACATAGTTTTGTTCGAGAAGCGATTGCATGGGGCCATAGATAGAGCCCATCAAAAGAACGGTAGGTTTCATGAGTGTTAAATCGAGCTTTTAAGGATGAAAATTAAATAAGGCGGACATTGTATTGAGTGGCAGCGTTCGTAAGCCCAAGCCAAATGGCCTCACTTATTTGCACTCCGTCGCGAAGCTGCTTTTGTTTCAGCGCTAAGCCACGCTCACCAGGTAGCCGAACTGAATTTGCAACATCACGCGGAGCGGACTGTCGACATGCTTGCACGAGATAATCAGTTTGCCAATTGAAAGGTGCCAAACCTGCAAAGGCTTCTGGGTCGTACAACTGTAGATAGACAGTCGCACCCCACCCTTCGGGAATATCGGCTCGCCCAACGCCAGACAAGCCGCCCGTTAAAGCTTCGACCATCAGTGCCAAGCTGTAGCCTTTATGCCCAGCTTCAAGGCCCCCCACAGGCAGTATGGTTCCTGGTGGTTGTTGATTCAGCACTGCAGGATCATTAGTGGGCTGGCCCAGCGCATCGATCCAAAATGGATGCTCGCCTTTTTCACCGTTTTTTGCCAAACGAGCGCTCAAACCATTCGTTGTGCTGGAGGCAGAAAAATCCAGCATGATTGGGTCGGTTGACGTTGGTATGGCCATCGCCAATGGGTTCGGAGTAAAAACCGCCTGAGTTCCACCAAAAGGGGCCACACTTGCACTTGACGGATCGGAACAATACAACAGCATGACCAAACCGCTGCGGGCAACTTGCTCAAGGTAAGCCGCTAAGCAAGCAATGTGATGGCTACGCTTAATCACCACCGTAGCGGAGCCATGCATTTGGGCTCGCGGCCTTGCCCAATCAATAGCGCTTTTTACCAGCCATGGGCCGGGCAGTCTATGGCCATCCCAGGTAGCAACGCTACTTCTTTCGGTAATCACAGTGAAATCACCACCCGCCGTCATGCTGCCCTTACTGAGCTCGGCTAAATACGCCGGTAAAAGCTGTAAGCCATGGGTGTTATGGCCGAGTAAATCGGCTTCAACGAGCGTGGTTGCGACCACGTCAGCTATTTCGCTGATCAGGCCCGCGGCACAAAGCAAGCGCACTGCGTTGCTTTGTAAAGAATCAGTATGAAATGTAGGCATAGGGTAAAAAATAAATGAATTTTCAGCGAGCTTTTCGAACCTCTGGCTTGATCATTGTATCGGTGCAAGGCCCGATAAAAGTTCCTGTCATTCGATTGTCCATTTCAACACCCCGAGGATCATTCACCATGACTTGGTTTACTTCGGATTTAAAATTCGTCGCCGAAGCCTCTTTTTTATAAGATGCTGATATCTTTATGTTTCGCGGCATAGCGCAGCTAACCTTGAAACTCGCGCTGTCTCCATTGCGCTTATGTTCCGACACATCACATTGCCCGCCTTGCGCTTCGAACGTTACTTTTTCATATCTCGGATCTAAATAAAAGTTCTGGACAAGCATCGGCTTGGTCACGCAGACTAAGTTCGTGGCGCCACCTTTTCGCTGAACGCCTTGCTTATCGGTGATTACACTTTCGAGGGCGAATTCCCAACCGCCGGGGTTCATGACCGTTTGCCCCATCACGAGACAGGGCAAGAGCATGAACGGCGTCAACATTGCCGATGGGTTCAACTTACGTTTAAATCGCCGCACCGTTATGTCGATTATTGAGCTTTGTACTTAATCACTTTTTGAGTTTGCTGGCCCAAGCCAGTAATTCCCAAGCTAATCATATCGCCCGGCTTCAAGTACTTAGGCTCTGGCTTCATACCAAGTGCAACACCCGGTGGTGTACCTGTTGTGATCACATCGCCAGGTAACAACGTCATGAACTTACTGACATAGCTAACAATGGTTGCACAATCAAAAATCATGGTTTTTGTATTGCCGCGCTGGCGCTTCTCGCCGTTCACGTCTAACCACATTTCCAGTTTGCCGGGATTCTCGATTTCGTCTTTGGTGGCAATCCATGGGCCGATTGGACCGAAGGTATCGCAGCCCTTGCCCTTGTCCCAAGTTGGGCCCATCTCGATTTGGAATTCGCGCTCTGACACGTCGTTAATCAATGCATAACCAGCGACATAGTCGAGGGCGTCTTTCTTCGACACATTACATGCGCGCGTGCCGATGATGATTCCCAATTCCACTTCCCAATCGGTTTTCTTGGAATTCTTAGGCAACATCACATCATCGTCTGGGCCTTGCATGCAATTCAATGTTTTGTGAAAAACAATCGGCTGCGTTGGCGCTTGAGCACCGGTCTCAGCGGCATGGTCGGAATAGTTCAAACCAATTGCAACAAACTTCGTGCTACCTGTAACAGGGCAGCCCATACGTGGCTTGCCTTTTACAAGTGGCAACTTATCAGTTTTGATTTTGGCGATTTTCGCCAAAGTCTTGGGCGACAACGCATCGCCGTCAATGTCTTTCACAATCGCTGATAGATCGCGCAATTTGCCAGCGGCATCGATCAAACCGGGTTTTTCTTTTCCAACTTTTCCGTAACGTACTAATTTCATCGAGGGTTCTCCTTAAAGATGATGAGTAAATAATCAACTAGATGGTGATACCACCGTCCACATTAAAAATCTGTCCTGTGGCGAACTTACTATCGTCGCTCGCCAAATAAATGATGATGGGAATAATTTCTTCTGCTACTGCTAAGCGGCCCATAGGTTGCCTGGCTACAAACATTTTTCGGGCTTCTACGATATCGCCCAACGCAGCCATCCGGTCATGCAAACTCGGAGTTTCGACTGTGCCGGGGCCAATTGCATTACAGCGAATACCTTTGGCTACAAAATCTGCGGCGATAGATTTCGTCAAACCAATGACCGCAGCTTTAGTCGTTCCGTAGGCAAATCGATTCGGAAAGCCCTTTACCGACGAGCACACCGAAGCCATATTGATAATTGAGCCACCGCCATTGGCTAACATTTTGGGCAATGCCGCTTTAATCGAGACATACATTGGCTTCACGTTAATCGCGTAGCTTCTGTCGAGATCAGCTTCATCGCAATTGAAGATGTCACCTTGATGAACCCAACCGGCGCAATTGAATAACACGTCTAAGGCAGGTTGGTCCGCTACCATTTTTGCAAGCGCTGCTGAATCAGTCACATCGAGTTTTGCGGTTTGAATCGGGCGACCACCTTGAGCGACCGATTCTGCCGACAGTGTTGCCAAAAGGTCTTCACGAATATCAGTCGCGAACAATTCGGCACCTTCTTTAGCCATCATAAGCGCCGCAGAACGTCCCATTCCCTGAGCCGCCGCTGTCATAAAAATTCGTTTACCTGCTAGTCGTGCCATGCTGGGCCTCGTAAAACTAAAGGTTGTGAATATATCAGCATATGCAGGGGTTAATCGCTGCTAACATCCAAGGATTCCCATAGTTAGAACAAATGAGAGATGTTGTCATGCTAGATTGCAAAGTGTTTGGTGCAAAAGATTTAAGGATTATCGAGATCGAAGCTCCCTCGCCCGGCCCCGGTGAAGTGCTGATTAAATTAGGCGCTGCGGGTATTTGTGGTTCCGACATGCACTACTATTTTCATGGTCGTGTGGGTAATTTCCAGATTAGAGAACCACTCACGCCCGGCCACGAAGCATCAGGCATTGTTGCTGCAACAGGTACCGGCGTCACCAAAGTAAAAACCGGCGATCGAATTGCAATCAACCCCTCGTCACCCTGCGGCAAATGCCCCGCGTGCCGTGAAGGGCGCGAGAACTTGTGCATCAACATGCGCTTCTTAGGCAGTGCCAGCGTGTTCCCGCATATGCAAGGCATGTTTAGAGAATTCTTTGTGATGCCCGAGCGAAATTGCGTTGCCGTGACTACCGATGTGGCGCTGACTGAAATCGCAATGAGTGAGCCCTTATCGGTTGCTATTCACTCTGCACGTCGCGCCGGTGAATTGTTAGGCAAATCAGTACTTGTGACAGGTAGCGGCACGATTGGTTGCATGATGGTGCTAGCAGCCCGCATGATGGGCGCAGCGCATATCGCGATGACCGATGTTGTCGACCACCCGTTAGCTGTGGCGAAAAAGGTAGGCGCTGACCAAACAGTGCGCATTGACCAACTCCCGAAAGACACGCCATTAAGTTCATTAATCGGCATGCCCGACGTTGTGTTTGAGGTATCCGGTGCACCATCGGCCTTTACAACAGCTATTGAAACAGTCAAGCGCGGTGGCGTGATTGTGCAAGTCGGAACCCTGCCGCATGACGGTATGCACGTCATGGCGAACATGATTATGGCCAAAGAGCTAGACGTTCGCGGCTCATTCCGATTCGGCAATGTGTTTGAGATCGCAGTTGATGCGATTGCCAATCGGCGGGTGGATGTTAGACCGGTAATTAGTGCGTCTCATCCTCTGAAAGATGCGGCTAAGGCGATTGAGTTAGCCATCGATAAAACCCAATCAATGAA
>JAYWIG010000015.1:0-20954 GCA_043789035.1 Betaproteobacteria bacterium | reverse complement strand
ACAAACCCGGCGTGCATTTAACAAACTTAGGCAACCCTAAAAACCCAAGCTTGCCGATGTATGCCATTGCCGCGATGCAAGAAGCGATACCCGTGTTTGCAAAGCAGATACCGGGTTTCGATTTGCCCGATGCCGTACTCACCGGGGTTGAAACCAGAACGTCAGCGCCAATTCGCATTAAACGTGAAGACCGTGGCGTTCGGGCATACCAAAGTATTAACGTTGATGGTCTGTATCCAGCGGGTGAAGGGGCTGGATATGCCGGGGGAATTATGAGCGCTGCGATTGATGGAATTAAGGTAGCGGAGGCAGTTGGGTTAAATATAGTTGCAAGTGCTTTTAAATCATAAGCGGTTAGTTTGTGAGGTTTTTCGACAAAACCTGTGTCAAAAATCACTGCCCAGCCGAACAACTCGACGAATTTAATTTAAATAGTCCAATTGATCGGAAAATCCGAACAAAAACTGGCTTGAATCTTGCTCGATATTTTCACAGTATTTAATACTCTTTAAATTAATAGCTAGGGAAAATCCATGATCAAACTAATTAAACTAGGCTCTGGCCTATTTTTTTCAACAATCACTGCAATTACATCTGCGCAACCGATTGGCACTGGCGTTATCCCACCAGATGCCAGTGGCTTTGGCGCCTCAACGGCGACCTTCGGAGGGAGTTCCATACCAAATAACGCGGTCGCGCAGACCACGCAAAGCGGTGTAACACTAGCGCTCACCGCAACACCAAGGTATGTAAATCCAGGCGTGTCCAACAATGGAGCCGGAAGCTTTGCAGCACTCTCTGGTATTGATGCGGGGTACTCAGGCCCTGGGGCACCTTACTCACTTTGGAATTTTAACTGCGGAATCCTTGGTGCAGCCAGCGCTGTTTCAGCATACAACTATCGCCTTTTTTACGATTTTAATCCGGCAGCGGGGGCGACCCTCATCACAGGCGGAATGGGATACGCCGAACTTCGAGGTGCACTAATCGATCAGACAGTCGGCACATTAACTCCATTCCCTTCTCAAAACTCGTTGAACCTTGGCATGGACTTTCTCGCAACTAATGCATCTTTCACCATCCCTCCTTTTGGCCCTACTTTAACTGCTTTAATTGCGCCATCGTCTGCGTTTAGTTTTGACCCTAACGCGCAGGGCGAATACTCATTTGCTTTAGTTGCATACAATAAAACAGGAATTGGAGGGTTAGGATATGGAACTGAAGCCTTCAACACTTCAATGATTGTTAGCGCAGTGCCAGAACCAGGCGAGTGGGCAATGATGCTTGCTGGTCTCGGCGTAGTTGGCGTGATCGCAAGACGTCGTCGCAACAAGTAAGAATTGCTTCGCGTTTCAAAGGGGCTTTAAGCCCCTTTTTTCTTTTTTAAAACGATCTAGGCAACCCCAAGATGTGTTCAGCAATATACGAATAAATCATATTCGTTGAAATAGGCGCAACTTGATATAGCCTAGTTTCCCGAAACTTGCGCTCGACATCATATTCATTGGCAAAACCAAAGCCTCCGTGAAACTGAATACAAGCATTGGCTGCTTCCCAAGAAGCTTTGGCAGCTAAATACTTCGCCATGTTGGCTTCTGCTCCGCAGGGCAAATGCTGATCAAATAGCTCGCAGGCCTTGTAGCGCATTAAGCTGGCGGCTTCGATTTCCATATAGGCATCGGCAATCGGGAATTGCACGCCTTGGTTTTGTCCGATGGCTCGGCCGAACACGACGCGCTCTTTAGCATACTGGGTTACTCTGTCGATGAACCAATACCCGTCACCTATGCATTCGGCAGCAATCAAAGTTCGTTCGGCGTTTAAGCCATCAAGAATATATTTAAAGCCTTGGCCTTCTTCGCCAATTAAGTTCTCTACAGGTATCTCAAGGTTTTCGAAAAAGAGTTCATTGGTTTCATGGTTCACCATGTTGGCAATTGGTCGCACGGTAAGGCCAGATTTTTCCGCTGCTCGTAAATCGACCATAAAAATCGACATGCCTTCGGATTTCTTTTTCACATCCGCTAAAGCCGTGGTGCGAGCCAACAAAATCATCCAATCCGAATGCTGCACGCGAGAGATCCACACTTTCTGGCCGTTCACCACATAACGATCGCCCTTTTTCACCGCAGTGGTTTTGATTTTCGTGGTGTCCGTTCCTGTTGTCGGTTCAGTCACGCCCATCGATTGCAAGCGCCATTGGCCACTAGCGATCTTGGGTAGGTAAAAGTCTTTTTGCTTTTGCGAACCATGCCTGAGCAAAGTACCCATGTTGTACATCTGGCCATGGCAAGCACCGGAATTTCCACCGCTGCGGTTAATTTCTTCCATGATCACAGAGGCTTCAGCCAAGCCCAGGCCAGAACCACCGTACTCTTGCGGTATTAACGCTGCCAGCCAACCCGCTTTTGTTAGTGCGTCAACAAAGGCTTCAGGATAGCCGCGCTGCGTATCAATATCACGATGATAAGAATCAGGAAACTGCGCACAGAGTGCACGTACTGCCTCACGAATATCACCAAAATCTTGGTTGCCAGTTTTAATCAACGGAGTGGCCATTATTTATTTCTCTTCATTTTCTTCAACACCCGCATTAAACACGGGAACGAGCGACAGCTGCTTTAATAGAGCGACTTGCCGGGTCATCACCTCTTGGCGATAAGCAGGAACATCGGTATCGCGATAATCATAAAAGCCTGCCCCGCTTTTTAATCCTAAGCGGCCTTCGGCCATGTATCGATTCACGATATCAGGTGCAGCATAACGATTGTCCTTCGTCGTCTGCGCTAAATACTTGCTGGCATGGTAAAGAATATCTAAACCACCCACATCAATAAACTCGACAACCCCCATCGCAGCATAGCGCGGCCCAAAGCCAAAACGAATCGCCTCGTCAATCGCCTCTGGGGTTGCAATGCCCTGCTCAATCATTCTTGCCGCTTCATTCATCACCAACGCTTGCAAACGCGGCACGATGAAGCCGGGTGCAGGCTTACATTGAACAGGCTTCTTACCAATGCTTTTAAGTAAGTCATTAAGCTGTGCAACAACGGCTTGTGAAGTGCCTTCATGCGGCGATACTTCAACCAACGGAATGAGGTAAGCAGGGTTTAGCCAATGGGCGTTTAAAAAACGTTCAGGCAACTTCACCCACGCCGCAAGCTCGGTCGACAACATGGTTGAAGTGGTCGAGGCAACAATACAATCGGCGGCAACATGCTGAGATAAAAACTCGAATGCCGCTTGTTTGGCTTCGAGCACCTCTGGCACGCCTTCAAAAACCACTGACACTTCGGACAACCTCTTCGTTGCTTGCTCGAACGATACATATTCGATACTGGCCAGCGTTTGTTCGACTTGCGGTTCGGTCATCACTTGCAATTGCACAAGTCCTAACAGGTTGGCCCGAATTTCTGCCAAGCACTCGGCCTTCAAATTCGCATCGGCCTGGGCATCTCTGGGTTTGCTATCGAAAACCAAAACCTTGTGCCCTGCGAATGCAAACGTGTGTGCAATACCACGGCCCATTCTTCCCGCACCCCATGCGGCAATACATAATCGTTTCATCAGGAGAACAACCCCGTGGTGAGCACGTTGGCCATCTGCTGCTGATTAAGCTGACTCAAGTTCATCGCCTCTAAAGTTCGAGGGCTAGTCGTCAAAATATCTTCACCAATCACCGATGAGGCAATTGCCAGCAACCCTGAAGACACAGGCATTTTCACATTCGCCCAACGCCCAACTGACACTAACAATGCCAATCCGTACACAATATCTTCGCGCATGTACCGGTGAGTTTGAAGATCAATCTTCTCGCGCCAATCGCCTGAATCGGTCAGCTTGTCGTGCGCGTCGCCGTACATCCATTGATCAGTCGTGTAGTGATCTTTCAAGGGAAAGTGATAGGGCTTGTATCCCAAAGCTTCACGCACAGCAATACGCTCAGCATCTAACGCGTCATGCACTTTTCGAATCGACGCTTGCGTTCCTTCTTTGTGAATATCCCAAAGACTGCCTTGCTGAAAATGTTCGAGTGGCCCTGCGTTCATTAGGATTAATGGTGGATGAATAATCGGCCCGGCATTCATCAAAGCTGCCGACAGTGCATCGGCAATCGGTTCAATTGCGGGGTAGGCTTGCCGAATGACAGACAAGGCCTGAACGCTATCCTGGGCTGGGAACACACCGGTTGGCAGGCGCTTGGCTCGCATCGTAATAGCGACGTGGCGCGGGCCATGCTTTCTCGTGAGGTAGGGCAAGGTACCTGTTTCAGCGAACAATACTTTTGCATTGCAACCTGCATCTTTCAGCACTACCGCCATCGCAACCGAACCAAATGTACCAGGCGGTAAAAACACCACCTGACCATCCACACAGTGTGCAGCCATACCTTTAGCAATATCGATTTGAGCTGTCGCCGGGCCTGGCAGCAAAATTAATTCCGCGCCATCCAATGCTCTGGACATATCAGTGGTGAAGCAACTTACCGGCACTTCGCGCTCACCTTTGGAATCTTTCAAAAGAATAGTTCCGGCCTGGCGCGCAATCTCAAGCGCTTGAGCATCTCGCCTCCACAAGCGAATTTCATGCCCACGCTCTGAAAGGTCTGCTGCAGCGGCATAAGCACCATGCCCACCCCCTAGGATTGCAATCTTCATATTGATTTCTTACTTGGAACAGTTACACTCATTGTCATTATGATCAATAATCAAAAAAATTGACGATTGCTACGAACATCTTTGGATTAAGCATTTTTGGAGACACCATGAAATCTAATAAAACATTCATCGCATTAGCGATAACAGCAGCCTTTTCAACGGGCTTCATGACAAACGTGGCTGCCCAGGATAAACCGATTGAGCTAAAATTTGCGCATTGGGTCCCAGCATCGCACCCGCTAGTGCGCATCGGTTATGAGCCTTGGGCCAAATCAATCGAAGCAGCATCAAAAGGCTCGATCAAGATTACATTCTACCCAGCGCAGCAACTCGGCAAGGCACCTGACCACTACGATATGGCACGCGACGGTATTGCCGATATTGCGTGGATTAACCCTGGCTATCAAGCAGGTCGATTCCCAATTTTCGCAGCGACTGAATTACCCATGTTGATTAGCAATCCAGTTGGTGGTTCGGCCGCTATCGATGCTTGGTATCGCAAGTATGCTGCGCAAGAAATGAAGGATGTGAAGTTCTGCATGGCGCATTTACACCAAGGCAGCTTGCACTCGAAAAAGGCCATCACGAGCCCAACTCAAATTAACGGCATGAAGGTGCGGCCTGCTAACGGTACAGTTGCGGCGCTCGTTGCATCACTAGGTGGCACCAGTGTTCAGGTATCGGCACCAGAAGCGCGCGAAGCGCTTGATCGCGGTATTGCCGAAGCAATTACATTCCCTTGGGAATCGGTACTGTCATTCAAAATCGATCAAGCCGTGAAGTTCCACACCGACTTTAAACTCTACGCAGCGACATTTGCCTATGTGTTTAATAAACCGATGTATGAAAAGCTCTCGCCAGCTCAACGAAAAATTATGGATGACCACTGCACCACCGAGTGGGCCAACAAGATGGGCGAGTGGGGCGCATTCGAGAATGCTGCCGAAGAAAAAATTGCCAAGATGCCGGGCCACACCATTGTGAAGGTCAGCGCACAAGACTTAAAAGACTGGCGCAACGCTGCCTCTCCACGCTATGACAAGTGGATAGTGGATGCGGGCAAAGCAGGAATCAACGCGCAAAGTGCGATTGATGATCTGCGTAAAGAGCTAAACAAACGCAACGCGTTGATGGACAAGTAGAAATACGAGCGGCGTGGATAAGTTCGTTTCAGTTGTCGAAAAAATCGCGGGTAGTTTTTTACTCGCGATTGCGATTCTTACCTTTGGTTCGGTGTTTTTGCGCTATGTTTTTTCCACACAAATTCCCGATTGGTTTGATTTTTCCAAACTCTTGCAGGGGATCGCGATTTTTTGGGGAATTGCCTGCATTTGTTTTCGCAATGAACACATCATGGTCGATTTGCTGTGGGAAAAATCGAATGATGATCGTAAGCGCTATATCGACATAGCGGCAACCACGGTGTTGCTGATATTCCTATTGCTCATGGCATGGATGCTAGGAGTAAAGGTATGGCAATCCGTGCAATCGACCCAAGCAACCTCTGATCTACGAATTCCGATTGGCCCTTTTCATGTAGCCGCATGGCTAGGTGTTGTAGCCGCAGTGATTACCACCGTGATGCGGTTAGTCAACGTGTGGCGGCGCTCACATCAAGGCGAATTAACGCAAATTACCGAAATTTGAACAAGGTTTTATGGATCGCGATTTAGTAGCCGTACTCGGCTTTGTGTTGATGTTCGGTTTAATGGCCATTCGCGTTCCTATCGGTATTGCAATGGCAATTCCCGGAGTGGTTGGCTTTGGTTTACTGGCTGGCTGGCTGCCGGGCTTAAACTTGCTCGGACAAGTGCCGCTATCAGTGGTCACTGATTACAACTTCTCCGTTATTCCCATGTTCGTCTTAATGGGCGCACTCGCATCAACTTCCGGCATGAGCAAAGAATTATTCTCTGCGGGCAACGCTTGGTTCGGCCATTTGCGCGGTGGTTTGTCGATGGCCGCTATTGCTGCTTGTGGTGGCTTCGCTGCGATTAATGGCTCGTCAGTCGCCACGGCGGCGACCATGAGCAAAGTGGCCTTGCCCGAGATGCGTAAAGCTGGCTATGACCCTGGTCACGCGGCTGGCGTAGTGGCCGCCGGCGGCACACTTGGCATCATGATCCCGCCTTCTGTTATCTTCGTGCTCTACGGCATCATGACCGAAACCGATATCTCGAAATTGTTTTTTGCTGGTGTCGTACCTGGCCTATTGGGCATGGTGATGTATGCCATCGTCGTGCAAGTGCTGGGCATGATGCATCCAGAAATGATGCCTCGCGGTAAGGTTCATTCGTGGGCTGAACGTTGGGCAAGCTTACGCGGTTTATGGGCCGTATTTCTTCTGTTTATGTTCGTGCTCGGCGGCATGTATGTCGGCGTGTTCACAACCACTGAAGCCGCCGGCATGGGTGCGATGGGCGCACTTATCATCGGAGTGTTACGTGGCAAGCTAGACCGCGTCAGCATCATGCGCACCTTAGTCGATAGCCTTCGCGTCACCGCTTCGATCATGATTATTGTCATCGGTGCCTATTTGTTTGGGTATTTCCTAACGATTACCCAGTTTACACAAAAAGCCGTTGAAACCCTCACCACGCTGCCAATAGGTGCGTATGGTGTTCTCGCTTTAATTTTAGTTGGCTATTTCATACTTGGTGCGATCATGGATGAGTTAGCGATGATCTTGCTCACCGTGCCGATTGTGTTTCCGGTGATGATGAAGTTAGGTTTCGACCCTGTTTGGTTTGGCGTGATTATCGTGATGGCAGTCACCCTAGGAATGATCTGCCCGCCGGTGGGTATCAACGTATTTGTTATCAACTCGATTGCCAGAGATATATCGCTCGAGAAGATTTATAAAGGTGTGATGCCTTTTATTGCCAGTGATTTGGTGCGGCTTGTTATTTTGTGTGCTTTCCCGGCAATATCACTCGCGCTACCCAATGCAATGGAACAACCGTTTGCGCAGATTATTAAGAAGATATTGGGGTTTGAGTAGGAGCTGACGACGCGTTTAGCGTTGTTTCGGCCTCACTTAAGACGTTCATCACCTCTGCGAATGATGGCGGCTGAGTCATGAACATAAGCCTCATGGTGGTGTAGTGCTGTGCTAGATGAGAGCCGGGCACCTAAGTGACCAAGCTTTCGAAAGCGCGGCCTTGCGAGTCTTTACCTTTTGGGAATATGCGGCGCTCCATCGGGCGTTCTAAGCACGTGGCTTTGTTTTCTATTTGCTCAATTACCTCGATAGGGTTGGCAATGCCGCCCGACCAAAAGACTTTCCAAATTTGGTCGATTTTATTTCTTAGGTCGCCGGTGAGCGTGGAGGTTTCTTATTTCGCATTGAAGTAGGCGCTGAGAATAACTTAGAAAACGTTTTTGAAAGCCTTGCGCTTATTGGTTCGATAAATACTGAAGTCCGCACGATCTATCGTAATGATGTCGGTAACACCTGTACGATTAGCTAGCCAGACCAACGAAGCGTCCGCTAGATCCATCGGTCGATCAGCGTATTTGAGCAACAAAGCCGATAAGCCTGGAAGATCGTCAGTATCTAAGGTAGATATTCGTACCCTATCTTTTGTCGACCCTTCATGCAGCCAAAGCAACAAGTCTGACTGTGCGTTCGGGCTAAAGTCTAAGAAGTACATCACCTCTGAAATCACTTCCCAGGTAACAAGTAGCCGAATGTGCGCGCCATTCACTTTAAAGTAAGTTAGTGCAAGCTTGTGGTAACTGTCTCGACTATTAAAAAGTGCTGCCAATGGCCCGCTGTCGCAGAGCACCTCTCGAAGTGTGCTCGAACCTGTAATTACTCTCTTACTCGCCACCACTAGCCTTGGCGATTTCTCTTAGCAAGTAGCCGTTCACGCACGACAGCTTTTACCTGTGAGGATTGACGGCTGGCATCTCCGTAGCGCCCAAATTTAGACGAGCCCATATCGAAGAGACTAACTTCGGACTGCGTTTCATTCGCAAGCTTGCGTAGCGCAAGCTTGACGATTTCCGTCTTACTTAGGCCAGTACTACCAGACAGAGCTTGCATAAGTGCGGCATCGCCACTATCGAGGCGAAGACTAAGGAACTGGCTGGTACTTTGAGTTGAAGTGGGCATAATCCCTGTATTGTAGTACGGGAATCACTCTTTGTACTACAGCCATCTTTATACCTCAGCACTTGGGTCTAGTAGTTCAAGCCTAAATTGGCTGCCTTCAAAAGTCGTCAACATCTTGCCAAAAGCCTTCCATGAAATTTACTCTCCGTCGACGACAATCAGCGGCGATAGGCTACCGCTTGTTTCGTCCCAATCAATGCGACCTCGTACTGTTGAATCGACAATTCGCAGACTAAGATCACCCTCTTCAATATGCCGTACGCTTAGCGCTTTACGAATTTTCTGAATCAATTGGCCGAGCAGCGAAAACACTTCGTCATCTGAATTTCCGATTTGTTGAAAACAATACCCTGCTGGGTTACCGTCTCGCAGTTCGAATGCTTCTAGGCTTACGATGTCGCCTAGTAGGCGAGTAGTAAAGTGAAACTGGTGCTCAGTACCAAGGCAATCCGCAAGGCTAATCGGCTTTAATCGAATATTCTCGAAATTTTCTAAGCCATGCTGACGAGCAACTTCTGCGTTAAAACACGATGTGCAAAGTAAATTCTGGGCACAGACGTCTGACGCAGAGTGCCCTATCGTGACCACTTTTATAACAATAATCAAAAAAGTAGTTTCAATAAAATATAAAAGAGACTACAATCAGGCGATGAAAGTCGCAATCCGAACATTAAAAGCCGAACTATCCGCCTATCTTGAACTCGCCCGCCAAGGCGAAGTCATCCAAGTGACATCTCACAATCAGCTTGTCGCGCAAATTACGGGTGTTCAAGAGTCATCACCGCAATCAATGAACTCGTTGCTGTTTAGTAAGCAAGCAACTTGGAGCGGCAAAAAGCCTATTTTCGACGCGCCAGAAAAACTTAACAATGATCAAAAATCAATGAGCGATCTTGTTTTGGAACTCCGCAATTGATTCTGTTTTGCGATACTTCCGCGCTAGTTAAACTCTATATTGAAGAAGTCGATGGCGATGTTTGCTTAGGCCTTGCCCAACAGGCTAGTGCTATTGCAGTTAGTCGAATTGCTTGGGCTGAAGCGCATGCTGCTTTTGCCCGCCGCATTCGCGATAATGAAGCAGATCGCAAGACTATCGACCAAGCGAAACAAAGATTGGCTTCTCATTGGAGCGACTACTTTATTCTGGAAGTAAGCCAACCCATTGTTGAATCAGCGGCCGACTATGCCGATGCCTTTGCATTACGGGCTTACGATAGCGTGCAGCTAGCCAGCGCAACTGCGCTGCAAGGTTCAACGACGGAAGTTATACACTTTGCATGCTTCGATTTACGGCTTAGAAAGGCTGCTCAGGTGCTTAAATTAGCGGTTTAGGCACTCAAAGCCATCAACACCCGCTCCGGCGTCGCAGGTGCATCAAGCTTTACTGCCCCGCTCTTCACCGCACCCACCGCATCCCTTAACGCTTCAAACACGGCAATCGCCAACATAAACGGTGGCTCGCCAACGGCCTTTGAACCGAAAATATTATCTTCTCGATTTGGTTCTGTCCACAAACCAACTTTAAAGTGCTGTGGCACATCGAACGCCGTCGGAATCTTGTAAGTTGATGGCGCGTGCGTGGTGAGCTTCCCGCTGGCATTCCACACTAGTTCTTCCGTAGTGAGCCAACCCATACCCTGCACAAATCCGCCTTCGATTTGCCCAATATCAATACCGGGGTTAATAGAGCGACCAGCATCATGCAGGATATCGACGGCTAGCACTCGGTTCTCGCCAGTTAAGGTATCAATAGCCACTTCAACACAGGCAGCGCCGTAGGCAAAATAAAAGAACGGCCGCCCGGTGAGGGTAGTTTTGTCATAGTGAATTTTCGGCGTGGCATAGAAGCCATCGGACCAAAGCTGAACCCGGGCCATGTAAGCTTTTTGCACCCAAAACTCGAACGATTCGTCTTGGTAGTTTTTGCCTTGCTTCAATGAAAAATCAACTAAGCGCTGCTTAATTTCTTTTGCGGCCATTTGTGCCGCACGTCCATTCAAATCAGTACCGCTAGACGCCGCCGTGGCAGAGGCATTAGCTACTTTGGCGGTATCGCTTGCGCTGATACGAACACGCTCGAAAGGCACACCCAATTCGTCAGCGACGATTTGGCAGACTTTGGTGTGCAGCCCTTGGCCCATTTCGGTGCCGCCATGATTAATCAACACTGAGCCATCGGTATATACCTGCACCAAGGCACCGGCCTGATTGAAATGCGTCGCGGTAAATGAAATTCCGAACTTTACTGGAGTAATGGCAATGCCTTTTTTGATCAAGGGGTTACTGGCATTCCAGTTGGAAATTGCTGCTTTTCTGTCAGTGTAACGACTTGTTTTTGCAAGCTCAGCAACCAACGCTTCAATGATGTTATCCGTCACTGTCATTTGGTAAGGAGTGACGTTTCTATCGATAGTTCCATAGAAGTTTTTTCGGCGCACTTCTAGCGCATCGAGTCCTAAATGCCTAGCGATATCACCGATAATTGCCTCGATCACAATCATGCCCTGCGGGCCACCAAAGCCACGAAAAGCCGTGTTGCTTTGGGTATTGGTTTTACAGCGCAAAGAGGTAATCTTTACATGCTCTAAAAAATAGCAGTTATCGATGTGAAACACTGCCCGGTCATTGACAGGGCCTGACAAATCCGCCGAAAAGCCACATTGCGAAGCCATGGTTACATCTAAGCCGGCAATTCGCCCGGCATCATCAAAACCCACCGTATACTCGTACTCGAAATTATGACGTTTGCCGGTGATGTGAAAGTCATCATCTCGATCCAATCGCAATTTCACAGGTTGCTTCAAGATGTCAGCGGCAATGGCTGCCCAAAGCGCCATATGGCCAGCTTGTGTTTCTTTGCCTCCAAAGCCGCCACCCATTCGTCGGCACTCAACCCGCACGTCGGCATTCGTCACAGCCAAGGCGTGACTCACCCAATGCTGAACTTCACCGGGATGTTGTGACGAAGAGTAAATAAGCATGTGATTTTGTTCTTGCGGAACTGCATAAGCAATCTGCCCTTCAAGGTAAAAGTGTTCTTGCCCACCTACTTCTAACGAACCAGTAAGTTGATTTTTGGCCCAATTTATCGCGGCAAGTGCATCACCTCGCTTTACTTCTACCGGTGGCAACACCCAGCTCTTCGCAGCCACTGCTTGGCCAATCGAAAGAATCGCGGGCATCGCTTCGATATCTAGCTTTACTAGCCGGGCAGCTCTACGCGCTACGTTCATCGATTCGGCCACAACCAGTGCAACTACCTGGCCAACATGCTGAACTGTATCGATTGCAAGAATGGGCTCGTCGTGCGAGAAAGAAGCGATGAACTTATCGCCTCGAATATCCTCTGCTGTAATAACTCGAACCACACCTGGGAAAGCTAATGCCGCCGCACTATCAATGCCACGAAGCTTACCGCAAGCCACCGTACTCATAACTGGTGCCGCATAAAGCGTTCCGCGTAAAGTCGGCAAATCATCAATATAGTTAGCGGTGCCAGCTACTTGCGCCTTGGCGCTCTCATGAAATACCGAAGTACCACTTGAGGCTGCAATCGTTGAAGCTGCTTCGATCATATAGACACCTCTAATACCGAAGTGACATGCAAACCTTCTAGATCACGAAACACTTTGAGCAGTAAATTACTCAACACCGCAGTTCGATATTGCGCCGATGCCCGCATGTCTGATAGCGGTGCGAACTCTGAGTTGAGCACTACGCGCACTTGTGAAAAAGTCGCTAACTCAGCGGCCTTCCCCTCTAATGCCTGCTCCGTTGCATAAGCGCGTTTCGGCGTTGCCGCCATACCGCCAACACCAAGCCGAGCCTGGGTGATCTTAACGCCCACAATCGTCAGCCGTGCAACCAAACATACGGCAGAAATATCATCTTCAAAACGTTTCGAAACTTTGTAGGCAAATAACCGCGAACCAGCCGGCTGTGCGGGTACTAAAACATGCGTCAATATCTCGTCGGCCGCCAACGCTGTCTTGCGATAGCCGAGGTAAAAATCCTCTATTGCCATGTCATGCTGCGAATCAACACTTTGAAGTCGAACGCTAGCACCCATCGCCAATAAGAGTGGCATCGAATCGCCAATCGAAGAACCATTGGCAACGTTGCCGCCCAACGTACCGGTACTACGAATCGGTTTACCCGCAAAACGATGAGCAAAGCCATGCACGACTTTTTGATTGCCAGCACTTGCCAGCCCACTCCATTGGGCTAATGCATCGAAAGATCGCTCTAAATTCGCCGCGCAACCAATTGTCATTTGATCACTCATCAACTCGATTTCATGCAACTCTGCAACCTCGGTGACATCGATAGTTTGCGAAAAATGTTGGTGCTGCTTGGTCACCCAAAGACCGACATCAGTGCAGCCAGCTATCACCTGTGCATCCGGGTTCCGTGCGCGGTCAATTAGGAGGCTTTCTAGCGACTTCGACGGTTGAATACCTTGTAGCTTAGGCAGCAATTGTTCCGGGTGCCACCATTGCTTTACTGGTATATTCTGCGATGAAACATAGTCCGCCATGTTCATACCTGCTTCAACAATTGGCCTGTAGCCGGTACAACGGCATAAGTTGCCCGATATGGCATCACCCACCTGCTCTCTGCTCAATTCTTGGCCGCATTGCCGCTCATGGGCAACCGCTAGCGACATCACAAAGCCTGGCGTACAAAAACCACACTGAGATGCGTGGCACTCCACCATCGCTTTTTGCGCCGGGTGCGATTGATCCAGATCTTCCACGGTAATGACGGCCGCACCATCCAGGGAACTTAAAAACCGAATGCAGCTATTGGTCGGCGAATATTCAAGCTCACCGTTGGCGCCCAGCTTTGCGATACCAACTGTGCAAGCACCACAATCGCCCTGGCCACAGCCTTCTTTGGTGCCCGTTAGGTGGGCTTGTTCACGAAGGTAATCTAACACCGTTAGGGTGGCGGGCGGGCATTCTTCAACCACCTTGCCTTTTAATACAAAACTAATCTTTTTACTCATACGCCAAAGCATACTGTACGGTTGAAAAAAACCATCGCTATAACAAGCATAAGCATTGTTATATGCGCGCGCCAAGTGTCTATTGTAAGTTTACGAATACACTTATGTGTATGCCACGAATCACGCTCAAAAATATTACGAAGAAATACCCAGCGGTTGTCGCAAATGACGCCGTTGACTTAACGGTTGAAGCTGGTGAAATCCATGCGGTGCTTGGCGAGAATGGTGCGGGTAAGAGCACCTTAATGAAAATCATTTTCGGTGCAGTTCGGCCCGACGCTGGCGAGATTTTTTGGAATGACAATCTAACGGCTCAAATAATTTCAAACCCGCAAGCCGCCAAACAACTTGGCATTTCAATGGTGTTTCAGCACTTTTCGCTATTCGACACTCTCACCGTAGAGGAGAATATTGTGCTGGGCCTTTCCCCAGCTGAACTCGCCCCTATGCGAGCGCAAGCCGGTGGTATCGCACAGCGTATTCAGGCACTTGGGCAAACTTACGGCCTGCCCGTCGACCCCAAACAAGCGGTTCATACCTTGAGTGTGGGCGAGCGCCAAAGGGTAGAAATTATTCGTGCTTTGCTCAGCAACCCAAAATTACTGATTCTCGACGAGCCAACCTCGGTGCTAACGCCGCAGGCAGTTGAAAAGTTGTTTGTTACCTTGCGCAAACTCGCTGCTGAGGGTTGTAGCATTTTGTACATTAGCCACAAACTCGATGAGATCAAGGCACTGTGCCACAAGGCGACTGTGATGAGGGGCGGTAAAGTTACGGGGGTATGCGACCCAAGACAAGAAACCGAAGAATCGCTTTCGCGAATGATGATTGGCGAGGCACCAAAGCGACATGACGCTCATCGCGCCCTTCCAACTAACGCGCCTGTACTCTTGGAAGTTTCGGGGCTGAGCTTGGCAAAGCAACATACTTTCGGCACTGCCTTGCAAAATATCGACTTTAAAGTACATGCCGGTGAAATCGTTGGTTTAGCGGGCATTTCTGGCAATGGCCAGCAAGAATTGATGGCAGCACTTTCTGGCGAGTATTTGCTAACTGCTGCGCAAGCTAATGCAGTCACAGTCTCGGGCAAAGCGGTCGGCCTCTTGAACGCCCAGCAACGGCGCCAATTGGGCTTAGGCTTTATTCCGGAGGAGCGCTTAGGCCGCGGCGCAGTACCTAGCATGAGTTTGGCAGACAACACCTTGCTAACGCATCAAACCGCGCCACTTGTCAACCACTGGGCAATGGTTGGCAATGTCATTAATTCAGCAGCCATGCAAACCCTCGCATCGCAAATCATCCAGAGCTTTAAGGTAAAGGCACCCAACGGGCATGCCTTGGCAAAGAGCCTTTCAGGCGGTAATTTGCAAAAATATATTGTTGGCCGGGAGCTTTTACGAGAACCGACCGTGCTGCTTATTTCACAACCCACTTGGGGTGTCGATATTGGCGCAGCGGCGCAAATTCGGGGCGAAATATTAGCCCTTAGAGACAGAGGTTGCGCCATCTTAGTGGTATCAGAAGAAGTCGATGAGTTGTTCGAAATTTCTGACCGCCTCATAGTGATTGCGCAAGGAAAAGTATCGCCATCAATGAACACGAACGATGCAACCGTTGAGAAGATTGGGCTGTGGATGAGCGGTTTGTGGGCCACAAAAGACGAAGGCTCCCATGTTGCGAATTGAACAACGAGCCGCACCATCGACAGCTTGGAGTTACGGCTCACCGGTGCTGGCATTAGCGTTAACCATTGTTTTTGGCATCGCACTGTTCACCTTTCTCGGTAAAGACCCGGCACGTGCCATTGGGGTTTTCTTAATCGACCCAATCAGCAATTTCAAAAGTATTTCTGAGGTGCTGTTAAAGTCGATTCCACTGATTTTGTGTGGCGTTGGCTTGGCCATTTGCTACCGAGCCAACGTGTGGAACATCGGTGCGGAAGGCCAACTCGTCATGGGTGCGATTTGTGCGGGTGCCACCGTATTAGCTTTCGATGTTCCGAGTAAGCCACTGGCTGGCCCAATAGTGATGGTGCTCGGGTTAACCGCAGGTGTGGCGGGCGGTATGTTTTGGGCTGCGATTACGGCATGGCTGAAAGACAAATTTAATGCCAATGAAATTTTGGTCTCCCTAATGCTGACTTACATTGCAGGTCTTTTACTGATCTACTGCGTCACAGGGCCATTGCGTGACCCGCAGGGCTATAACTTCCCACAAAGCAAAGTGTTTTCGAAAGAATATCTACTTGGGTTTTTAATTCCAGGAACGCGTCTGCATTGGGGCTTCTTAATTGCATTGCTCAGTGCTTTTGCAGGCGCATTTTTTGTTTTCAAGAGCTTTACGGGCTTTAAGTTACAAGTCGGTGGCATTGCCCCCAAAGCAGTAACCTACGCCGGCTTTTCTGCGCGTTCGGCGCTTTGGTTATCTTTACTCACCTGTGGCGCACTCGCTGGGCTTGCGGGCGCGATGGAAGTCATGGGGCCGATTGGCCAAGTGCTACCGTATGTATCTCCCGGTTACGGCTTTGCGGCCATTATCGTAGCCTGGGTAGGTCGCTTGCATCCGATTGGTGTGATTGCGGGGGCAATCATCATGTCAATTTTTTATATTGGTGGTGAGTACTCTCAATCGAGAATTGGGTTACCTTCGTCTATTACGGGCATTTTCCAAGGCGCTCTACTGTTTTTTCTTTTGTTGTGCGACACCCTAATTGAATATCGACTTGCATGGGGCAATAAAAGATGGAATTGATTGCATCGATTATTGGCAGCTCGATAAGCTCTGCCGCACCTCTACTACTGGCGGCAATCGGCCTGCTCATTAATGAACGTGCAGGTGTACTTAACTTGGGTGCTGAAGGCATGATGCTGCTTGCTGCGGTTGCAGGTTTTGCAGTGGGCATCGAAACTCAAAGTGTGACTTTGGCTTTCCTGGGTGGTGCGCTTGCCGGGATGATGGCCGCAGCCTTATTCGGCGTGATGACGATTTTCCTAACGACAAACCAAGTTGCCACCGGCTTAGCCCTATCAATCTTTGGCACTGGCTTGTCAGCATTCCTTGGCCAAGGGTATGTCGGTAAAAGCATCGTGCTTAAACGCTTCGATTACTTTGGAATGAGCGAGCTGCCATTTTTTGGCGAGGCTTTTTTTAAGTTCCACCCGATTGTATATGGCGCCTTCATTCTTGTGGCGTGTGTTTCATGGTTCTTGTTCAAAACCCGCTCAGGCTTAATTCTGCGTTCAATTGGTGAGTCGCCCGAATCGGCTCACGCGCTTGGTTACAAAGTTCGAACCATCCGCTTTTACGCCGTGCTTTTTGGTGGTGCCTGCTGCGGCTTGGCTGGAGCGTTTATGTCAGTGGTTTATACGCCCATGTGGGTGGAGGGCATGATCTCCGGACGCGGGTGGATCGCCCTGGCGCTCACCACCTTTGCCACATGGCAACCTATGCGTGTATTAGTGGGGTCACTACTTTTCGGTGGCGTGACGATTATGCAATTTCATCTACAAGGCATGGGAATTGCTATACCTTCTCAATTCCTCGCAATGTTGCCGTATGCTGGCACCATCGTGGTGCTGGTCTTGATTTCGCGAAACCCTGAATGGATACGATTAAACATGCCCGCGTCCTTAGGCAAGGCATTTAAACCGTAAAGAATTTAATCCCCGAAGTTGCCTGGGAAAAAGCAAAGCAACAAACCTAAGTTCTATAATCGATTTTTTAGTCAGGAGAAACATTAATGTCCCAACGTCGTACGTTACTCGCTTACTCAAGTGCCATTGTTGGCCTTGTCGCAGCACTAGGCCTCGGTGCTTGCAGTCAAAAAGAAGAAGCTAAGCCAGCGCCCAAAGCTGAAGCCCCGGCCGAAGCGAAACCTGCCGAGCCGGCCAAGCCTGCTGGCCCATTTAAGGTCGCGTTTGTTTATGTTGGCCCAGTGGGTGATCATGGCTGGTCATTTGCCCATGACATCGGCCGCAAGGCAGTGGAAAAAGAGTTCGGCGATAAAGTCAAAACATCGTTTGCTGAAAAAGTTCCAGAGGGTGCAGATACTGAACGCGTAGTGCGCGATTTGGCCACTCAAGGTAACGACATGATCTTCGCAACCTCGTTCGGCTATATGGACGGCATGTTAAAAGTGGCGCCAGAGTTTCCAAAAGTAAAGTTCGAACACGCGACAGGCTTTAAGACAGCAGACAACATGCGCGTTTATCAGGTTCGTATGTATGAAACCGCTTACCTTGCAGGTGTTCTGGCAGGTAAAACCACCAAGAGCAACAAGCTCGGCTTCGTCGGTTCGATTCCTATTCCTGAAGTTGTACGTAACGCCAACGCATTTTTGCTCGGTGCTCAAAGCGTGAACGCTAAAGCCACCATGAAAATCTTGTGGATTAACTCTTGGTTCGATCCGGGCAAAGAAAAAGAGGCGGCTGAAACATTGATCGCTCAAGGTGCCGACGTACTGATTCAAAACACCGACTCAACCGCGGTTGTTCAAACCGCTGAAGCCAAAGGTAAATTTGCTTTCGGTTGGGACAGCGACATGAGCTCATTTGCACCAAAAGCGCACTTAGCTTCATCAGTCATTAACTGGGGGCCATACTATGTTGATTCCGTAAAAGCGGCGATGGACGGCTCTTGGAAAACCGGTTCCTACCTCGGTGGCACTAAAGAAGGCTTGGTAGATATTGTTTCTTTTAACAGCTCAGTATCAGAAGATACTAAGAAGCTGGTCATGGAAAAGCGTAAAGCCATTATGGATGGAACTCTCCATCCATTCGCTGGCCCACTCGTTGGCCAAGACGGCAAAGAGCAGTTAGCCAAAGACGCCAAGCCTGAACAAAAATTCCTTGATGGAATGATGTTCTTTGTTAAGGGCGTTGACGGTAAGATTCCTGCTGAGAAAAAGTAATCTCTCTTGCACCCAAAAGAAAAGCCGCGATTTAGCGGCTTTTTTTGTATAAAGATTTGAAATAGACCAAGCCATGACCATCATCAAAAAAGCATTTCGTGCGGACACGCTTTTCTTTAAAGACGGGCAAGCGCATATCGAACGCGATGCCTTGGTGCTTATTGATGAGCATGCAAAAATTACTGCGTTGGGTGCGTATGCAGAAACACTCAGGAAGCAATCCGCAGAACAGCAGGCGCAGATCGCGCTGGTGCTCAAGCACTTTCCCAATAAACTATTAGCGCCGGGGTTTATCGATTGCCATGTGCATTACCCGCAACTTGATGTTATTGGTTCACCTGCCGAGGGTTTGCTGCCATGGTTAGAAAACTATACCTTTCCACATGAGGCTCGCTTTCACGATATCGAATACGCGGGACAAGTTGCTAACTTTTTTTTCGATGAGTTAGCCCGCAATGGCGTGACCACTGCGATGACATTTAGCACCTCGCACAAAGCGTCGGTCGATGCTGCATTTACTGAAGCAGAGCGCAGAGGGCTACGCTTCATCACAGGAAAATGTTTGATGGACAGGCACTGCCCTGATGGCGTGAAAGACTCTACCGAGCAAAGCCTGATCGAAACAGAAGCGTTGATCAACACTTGGCATGATAAAGAAAATACTCGGCTCGGCTACGCCATCACGCCTCGTTTCGCCCCAGGTTGCAGCGATGCGCAAATGCATGGTGCTGCTGAAATTGCCAAGCGATACCGCAGCACTTGGATTCAAAGCCATGTTGCTGAAAATGACGATGAAATTGCTTGGGCTAAAGCACTCTACCCGAAGGCACGAAGCTACTTAAATGTTTATGCCGATTTTGGCTTGATGCGCGAGCGAGCTATCTATGCCCATTGCATTCATCTAGATGAGGCAGATCGCCAATTGTTAGTTGACACTCAAACCGCTGCAGCGGTTTGCCCAAGCTCAAATTTATTTCTAGGCAGCGGCGCATTCGACTTCAGCAAAGCGGGCAAAACACAACATCTGTTTGGTCTGGCTAGCGATGTGGGTGGTGGCACGTCATTTTCACCATTCAAAACCATGCTGGCCGCCTACTACATCGCGCAACAAAAGCATTACACAATAAAGCCATCAGCGCTTTGGCATAGCCACACTGCCGGGGCAGCCCAGGCGCTAGGGCTCGAAGCCTATGTTGGAAATATTTGCGAAGGGCTTGAAGCTGACCTGATATTGCTCGACCCGCAGTCTTCGCCACTTCTCACACGACGCACCCAAACAGCGAACTCCATCGAGGAGCTGCTATTTGCGATGATTGTTTTAGGCGACGATAGGGTAATCGCCAGCCACTTGCTTCACTAAAGCGCGAAGCCATTTGTGGGCATCTGAGTGATGCACTCTGTCATGCCACAACGTGTAATAAGTCATTGGGGGAAACTTTACTGGGCAGGTAACGATTTCAACTGGTAATGTTTGCACGAATCTAGAACAAAAACGGCGGCCCGTGGTGAGCACCAATAGCGAATCGGCAACCATAGCGGGAATCAAACTAAAGTACGGGCAATACACGTTAACGCTGCGCTGCAAACTTTGGCTCGCCAAGTAATCATCTACCACTCCAGCGGTACCTTGGCTAACCGGCATTGGCGCAATATGCTCAGAACGAATGTATCGCTCGATTGTCGCCTCACCTCGAAGCAATGGATGATCTTTTGCTACCAGACAAACTACTTCATCGTTGAGCAGCACCCCGCGATGCAAATCTTCAGGCGGCGACAATAAATTACTCACTACTAGATCAATCGTGCCATTACCCAACTGCTCTCGATAATCCACATCCATGTTAAGTGATCGCACTTCGATTCGCGAATTCGGAGCGGCACGTTTGATAGCAACAATGAGGCGCGGCAAAAAAAGTGGATCGAGATAATCCGAAGTTGCGATTCGAAAGGCTCTATCTGTAGTCAAAGGGTTAAATACCTGATCGTTTCTGAAGAGCTTTTCCGACTGTTCGAGCAAAACGGTTACCGGATCAAGTAGGCTTTGGGCAAATTCGGTCAGCACCATTTCTCGACCAAACTTGACGAGCAACTCATCTCCGGTTAAATCGCGTAAGCGCTTTAAGGCCGCACTCATGGCAGGCTGGGTTGACTCTAACCTTGTTGCAACCTTCGACAAATTCTTTTCAATTAATAATTGATGCAACACAGTGAGAAGGTAGAGATCAATTTGCTGAAGTGTGCGGCGTGAATCCATCTAATGAG
>JAYWIG010000014.1:0-5389 GCA_043789035.1 Betaproteobacteria bacterium | reverse complement strand
TTCTAAGTTAGCGTAATTAAAAACACCGGCGGAAAGATGACGGCGATTATTTCAAGTATCAACAACCAAAGATCGGCAATCAGTATCTTGATGCGGCGAATCAAAGCGGTAGCTGTTCTCGCTCTGGCATTGGAATCGCCAATGCGTGTTGCCCTCGACGCGAGAGATCTTGTGCGCAGATTTAGGCCGTGCCGCAGTGTCTTAATCGAGCCAAATCAGTTACACCTCATTAATACAGGCCAGAAGGACCATGTATTCATTTTGATTTAACTAATAAGCACGAGGTAATAGACTTGCTTGTTAATATGCAGCGCGATGCGCATTCTTGGCTGAAAATCCAGGAAAATTTAGCGGCCGAGTTAGGATTTATCCTAGCTTACAGTGAGCCGCGCATCACTGCAGTTATGCAGGCTCTGCTGTTATGTCCAGACGATGCACGTCGAGCCGAAGACTGGGCCAGGGAGGTTGGTTTGTCGTCATCACGCTTTCAGTACTTGTTCAAGCAAAGCGTAGGCAACTCATTTAGGCGGTATCGACTCTGAGCTCGCATGCGTCTTGCAGCCTTCAAAGAATACCGATAGGTCCGCGCCACCAACACAAAGTAACGTCGGCTTGTTAGGTTCCCAGTTTTGCATGTCGTTAGTTTCGGCCAACGATACAAACGCTAACGGTCAGCCCTCTCTTCAAGCCATCACCCTTATTTGTCTCTTTGTATTTCAAATCGCGAATGCATACTCACATGGCCTAAGTTTGCGGGCACGGCTTCCCCACGGTTGTTGGCGCTTCGTGCGTATGACAGCAAGGGCCAAACCGACGGCGCATTCTCGACTTTACGTGCAGCGCTTGACGATGGGGCGCAAATCATTCTTCAAGGCAACAGTTCGTCGATCGAACGCCTGCCGCAGCAACGCGTTATCTTTCTCAACTATTCAGCAGGATACCCAATTCTGACCAACGAAAAATGTAGCCCTTGGCACTTCAGGTTTGATGCTCACGCCGATATGCGCATGACAGCCTTAATGGAAGTGATTAAGGAAGACCTTTCAACTAAATCCGTTTATCTCGTCGGACAAGTCTACTCATTTGGGCAAGCCGTGCTTCGGGAGGCAAGGCGCCAAATGACGATTACAAGGCCAGATGTGCGCAGTGTTGCGGAAGAATTGCATCCGCTAGGGCAAGTAAAAGATTTTTCAGTTTATGCGCTAAAAATCAAAGCTAGCGGCGCTCAGTCGGTGATCACTGGCGATTTTGGCAATGACCTTACCATGCTCAATGGCGCTGCACCGGAGATCGGATATGGCCTGAGTTCTGTTTGAAAACCGTAATGGTGACGGAGTACTGTTCTGTTGAACTTAGTGGCGCTTCGCTTTACTCATTTTTGCTTTGCCACGCTTTTTCTTCGAGACGGCCTTTTTAACAGTAACAGGTTCAACTTCCGTTGCAGCTGACTTTGCCGGTGGCACAACCAGATCGTAAACAACCTTCTTGCCTGGATTGTCGGCTGCGGTCATGACGATTTGAACTTTGTCCGCTCGAACTATTTCCTTTGACTGTAAATAAACGATGTTTCGCCTTTCAGGTGCCGAGATGGTGAATAGCTCTGCTTTTGGGGCGGGAGTCGTCGAACCATCGGCACGTACTTCTGCAACAGTAAAACGGGTGACAGGTACTCGTTCACCGGGGCCTGAGCCATACACAAGAGCCACCTTCAATCGCTGGCCTTGCTGAGAAAGAACGCTAGCGTCACCTAGATCGACCACCGCATGGGCTTGTAGCGACGCGAAGCTGAGCAGTGCAGCTGCACAAAGTCTTACGCGATTTGGTGTAGCAGCGGTTTTTTGAGAAAAAGAATAGGCTGTCATGATGAGTTCCCCAACGATATTCAGTGAGAATAATGGTTCGACTTCTAAGTGCTGAGCTACTTCGGCTATATGGCGCAAAAATGCCCGACGAGCGGTCGCAAGAGTTCGTGCAACTGTACAATCGTAATTGAAGCGAGTCGGGTAGTCGCGTTGCCCAAATTTGCGCAAGCAAACGAAGGCACCGAGGAAGGTCCGGACTCCATCGGGCAAGGTGCTGGCTAACGGCCAGGCGTTATAGGTTGGTGCAAACCAGCTGAAGGCGACGGAAAGTGGAACAGAAAGCAAAACCGCCTCGCAGCAATGCGAGGTAAGGGTGAAAAGGTGAGGTAAGAGCTCACCGCAACTACGGTAACGTTGGTTGGCAGGCTAAACCCCACCTGGAGCAATATCAAATAGGCATGCGCCCTAGCCAGAAATGGCTAGAAAAGGTGGCCCACCTGAGCATGCGGGTAGATAGCTTGAGCGCTAAGGTAACTTAGTGCCTAGAGGAATGACTACCGTTTAGGTTTTCGCCTAAATACAGAATCCGGCCTACAGGTTCGCTTCAACTTCTCGAAACTACATTAAGTTCGTGTTCTACAGCCCGAATTTAGCTGGTTTTTTTGCGTTTTAACTGTATAAATTTACAGCTTATCAAAACGTAAGTCCTTGCTTTTATTGAGAAAAATCCGTTTTTCGGCTTGACCAAGGTCGAATAAATCACTAAAGTGGCACAAAGTGGTTGAAATGTGGCGATTTGTGCATTTTTAAACCAGCTTTCGTAGTCTTTTCGGCGATTACGGGCGGTTTGCTTATTGATTAAGCAGCGATTAATTAAAACTAGAATTTCTGGCGGGATCTCCAAGGTGTATAGCGGCGAATCATCATTATCGCTCGACGGCAAAGGAAGGCTAAATATGCCCTCTAGGTACCGTGACGCCCTAATGGAGCAATGCGGTGGAAAGCTCGTGGTGACGCGCTCGCATGCAGGTTGTGCCGTTGTGTTCCCAAAGCCTGCATGGGATGAGTTTGCTAAGAGGATGCAGGATTGGCCGATCAGCATGGAAGGATGGCGCCGCATTTACATGGGTAGCGCAGAGCCTGTCGAGATGGATGCCAGCGGGCGCTTCTTGATCACCCCAGAACTACGCGCAAAAACCAAATTAAACGGCAAAGTATTGATGAAAGGCTTAGGCCATTTTTTCGAGATTTGGGAGCCTTCGTTAGAGGCCTCGGCCGAGGAAAAGTTGGTGTCTGCAGGAATGTCTGAGGACGTCGCAAAAGAAATTAAGTTTTAGGGCGGTGCAGTGATTGAAAAAGCGCTAGTTGAAGATGGCGCATTGCATGAGCCAGTCATGTTGCAAGAGGCGATCGCTGCGTTGGCTATAAAGCCAAACGGTGTTTATGTTGACGGTACTTTTGGTCGGGGCGGGCATAGCGGGGCGATTTATCGTCAGCTAAGTAGGGATGGTAGGTTGGTTGCTTTTGATCGTGATCCGGATGCGATTGCCGCAGGAGAGCGATTAAAGAGTTTGGTTTTTTCGGGCGCTGCTAAGTTTGATCTTGTGCACTCGCGATTTTCTGAAATGAGCGAAGGCCTCAAGGGGTTGGGTATCGCTCAAGTTGATGGAATGTTATTGGATTTGGGAGTGTCGTCGCCGCAATTAGACGACGCGGCACGTGGGTTTAGTTTTAAGGCCGACGGGCCGCTCGATATGCGTATGGATCCGACACAAGGCATATCGGTTAGGGATTGGTTATTACAGGCGTCGGTCGAACAAATAACTGAGGTGGTGAGAGATTATGGGGAAGAACGGTTTGCTTTTCCGATTGCAACGGCGATTGCTACTCGCTGCCGGGACTCCGGTGGCACCGCGTTTCAAACAACCCGAGAGCTTGCCGGCCTCGTGGCGAGCGTCGTCAGGAGCCGCCAAAAGAGGCAAGAGATGGGCAAGGACCCGGCTACACGCACCTTTCAAGCTTTACGGATTTTCATCAATCAAGAGTTTGAGGAGCTCTCGCTCACTTTAGAGCGATCGCTAAATTTGCTAAAGCCGGGCGCGCGTTTGGCTGTTATTTCGTTTCACTCCCTCGAAGATCGTATTGTTAAAAAAGCCATGGCCCGTTTTGCAGCAAAAGTTGACGCACCCCGCGATCCGATTACCGGAGCAGTGCTAGCGGGTGCTGCAAAAATTCGGCTGCTCGATAGGCTAATGCCGACTGATGCAGAAATAGAGCGTAACCCACGTTCGCGTTCAGCGGTACTTCGAGTGGCAGAAAGAACTGAAGCGATAGTAGGTCAAGGGGTTCGATCATGATGCGACTCAATGTTGTTCTAGCGTTTGTATTGCTTGTTTGTGCGCTCGCACTAGTGACGTCTCAGCATCATGCACGTAAAAAATTCATAGAGCTTGAGCGCTCGCAATTGCAGGCTAAGCAACTCGAAACACAATGGGAGCAGTTGCAAGTCGAACAATCGCAACTGACAAAATCGGCATTAATCGATACAAAAGCGCGACGCGATTTGAATATGCAGCCTCTCGACCCTAGTCGTACTTTGCATTTCAATGTTGCGCCTGACGGCCCTGCCGTTACAGCAAGCCGTGGGGGTAAGCAATGAGTCGCCCGGTATCGTTAAATGACAACCCATTATTGAAAATGGCGCTTGCGGGTAATCGCTCGCAAATGCTAATGCTGATCATGGCGTTGAGCTTTTTGGGGCTTGCTGGTCGTGCGGCGTATTTGCAGGTATTTACCAATGAGTATTTGCAAAAGGAAGGTGCATCACGTTACTCGCGCACCTTAGAGATGCCTGCATCTCGCGGCAAAATTCTTGATCGCCATGGTGTTATCTTGGCGTCTAGCCTGCCGGCTAAAGCGATTTGGGCTGTGCCTGATCAAATCGAAGCGACACCCGCACAGGCTGCACAACTTGCCAAGTTACTTGATATTCCCTTGATTGACTTAAAGAAAAAGTTAGCCGATGAGGATCGCAACTTTGTTTACTTAAAGCGCCAAGTAGAACCAGAGGTCAGCGCCAAAATTGCGGCGATGGAGTTGGCCGGTATTTATCAAAAGAAAGAATACAAACGCCACTATCCAGAGGGCGAAAGCGCGGCTCACGTCGTTGGGTTCACCAATGTTGAAGACCGTGGACAGGAAGGTTTTGAGTTAAGCCAAGAGCGCTCTTTAGCGGGCAAAGTTGGCAGCCGCCGTGTCATTAAAGATCGACTTGGGCGCGTGATTGAGTCTGAAGATGGTATGGATGAGCCGCATGACGGCAAAGACCTCACTCTTTCCATTGATAGCAAAGTGCAATACCTGGCATTTGCGGCAGTGCGCGATGCTGTAAAAGAGCATAAGGCTAAGGCAGGAGCTGCGGTTGTTTTGGATACTGTAACGGGTGAGGTTTTAGCGTTAGCAAACTGGCCAACGTATAACCCTAATGCTCGCTCGCAGCTGACTGGCGCTCAGCTACGTAATCGAGTCATTACCGATACGTTTGAGCCTGGCTCGACGATGAAGCCCTTTATTGCTGGCATGGCAGT
>JAYWIG010000013.1:0-5390 GCA_043789035.1 Betaproteobacteria bacterium | reverse complement strand
CTCAATGATTTTCAAGAGCATGAAGGCTTAAAGCTTACGCCTACTGATTTTCGATTCGAGGCCCTAATCGCTCATAGCCAAATGAACTACAAGTTGGTAGATGAGCACGGGTCGACCTTGGCAATGTCGCGCAACTTAGCAGAGCTTAGGGCTCAGCATGGTGGTCGTGCGCAAACCCAATTTCAAGCAGCCTTGCAGAAGCTAAAGCCGGGTACTGATAGCAAAGCAACGGTTGTCGTCGCTGCGAGTAGTACGGCTGCAATGCTGCCAGTGGCAAATAACTCAAAAGAAAACATTCGCATTGTTAAGCGCGCTGGTGAACGATATACCGAGTGGAAGTTCGGCGAATTGCCAGAATTGATGGAGCTCGACCATGCTGGAGAGACCTTACTCGGTTACCCAGCGATTGTTGATAAGGGCGAATCCGTTGAGATATCGGTGTTCGATGAGCCTGAGCTCGCTGCGGCCACGCATCGATTCGGTTTGGCGAGGTTGTTTTCGATTGCATTGAAGGAACCGTTAAAGTTTTTTGAAAAAAACATTCCCGATGCGGTGAAGTTGAATATGTTATTCCTGCCTTTTGGTACAGCCGACGATTTAAAGCAGCAACTAACCCATAAACTAATCGATAGAGCTTGTCTGCAAGACCCTTTACCTTTTAGTGAAGCGAGTTTCGCTCAGCGGTTGGCAGACTCTAAGCCACGCTTAAACTTGATTGGGCAGGAGATTGCACGGCATTTGTTCGCTGTACTGACCGACTATGCGGCGTTACAGAAGAAATTGCCCGCAATCAAGAATGAGAAAAGCCTTTATCAAGATATCGAACAGCAGCTTGCTGAACTGTTGCCAAAGAAATTCGTGGTCAGTACTCAGTCGGCTCAATTGCAGCACATGCCGCGTTATTTGAAAGGCATAGCGATGCGAATCGATAAGTACAAGGCAGACGCAGGCCGAGATGCAGAGCGCAGTAGGGAAATGGCTCCGCTTTTAAATGATTATCGACGGGTAGTCTTGTCTCGGAAGGGTCAGGCGGACGCAAAACTTGAAGAATTCGGCTGGCTTTTACAAGAATTAAGAATTTCTCTTTTTGCCCAGGAGCTTAGAACCCCTATGCCTGTATCGGTAAAACGACTGCAAAAGGCATGGAGCGGGACTTTCTAAATTGCTGCGCTGCGATAGAATCGTTTTCCCGCAGGTCTCTGAACCCATAGTAGGCGAATAATTGAACTCATCTAAATCGTCCACCGCTGCCCTAACGCTAGGCGCAATTGGCGTAGTTTACGGAGACATTGGCACCAGTGTTCTATATGCCGTAAAAGAGGTTTTCGGTTCAGGGCACGTACCCTTCACGAGTGAGAACGTGTTTGGGATCATGTCTTTGTTTGTTTGGACGATGACATTTATTGTGTCGATCAAGTACGTGGTGCTTGTTTTACGAGCCGATAACAACGGCGAAGGTGGCCTAGTCGCGATGCTTGCTTTAGCTGCCAATGCAGTAAAAGACAAGCCTGCCCTGAGGCGAGTGCTGCTGGTGCTGGGCATCTTCGGTACGGCACTTTTCTATGGCGATGGCGTGATTACACCTGCGATTTCGGTGCTCGGAGCAATGGAAGGCCTCGAAGTCATCTCCCCAAAGTTTAAGGATTGGGTTGTTCCGTTAACACTAGTAGTGTTGTTTGCCCTTTTCTACGTTCAAAAGCGCGGAACCGGTGGCATAGGAAAGTTCTTCGGCCCAGTAACCCTAGTTTGGTTTATTGTGCTTGGCCTATTAGGCTGCATTCATATCGTTAAAAATCCGGCGATATTGTGGGCACTGTCGCCTACCTACGCGTTCAATTTCATTGTCAGCCAACCGCACACGGCATTCATTTTGCTCGGTGCCGTCATTTTGTGTGTGACTGGTGCAGAAGCTTTGTATGCCGATATGGGCCACTTCGGTAAGCGGCCGATCCGATTGGCATGGTTTAGCGTAGTTATGCCGTCATTGATATTGAATTATTTAGGGCAAGGCGCTTTACTTTTGAGTGACCCTTCAGCCGTAAAAAACCCGTTTTTCTCGATGGCCCCCTCGTGGGCGCAGTTCCCGCTAGTAATTTTGGCAACTCTTGCTGCTGTTGTGGCTTCACAGGCCTTGATATCGGGCGCTTTTAGTGTAACCAAGCAAGTGATTCAACTTGGCTATTTACCCCGACTTCAAATGCTGCATACGAGCGTCAGTGAGACGGGTCAAATCTATATTGGTTTTATCAATTGGGGCTTGTTTATAGCGATTGTGATTGCTGTGGTGATGTTCCGGTCAAGTGGAAATTTGGCCGCTGCGTACGGAATTGCGGTGTGTATTGATATGTTGATTACCACGACATTGACTTTCTTCGTAATTCGTTACGCTTGGAAGTACCCATTGATTCCTTGTGTGGCGATTACAAGTTTGTTTTTCTTTGTCGATTTAGCCTTTTTAAGCTCCAACATGCTCAAGCTCTTGGCGGGCGGTTGGTTTCCGTTGGTGATCGGAGCAGTCATGTTCACACTAATGATGACTTGGAAAGAAGGACGCAAGCTAGTATCAAACGCCCATGCGACGGACTCAATGCCGTTAAGAGGCTTTCTTGATTCGGTATTTTTAAGTCCACCAACCCGGGTTGAAGGTACGGCTGTATTTTTGTCATCGGAACCTGGCATAGTACCGAGTGCCTTGCTGCATAACCTGAAGCACAATAAGGTGCTGCATGAGAAAAATCTATTCGTTTGTGTGAATAGCTTAGAAGTACCTTGGGTAGGTTTAGCTAAGCGCTTTGAGATCGTACCTCTAGGGCATGATTGCATTCAAGTCACCTTGAATTTTGGTTTTAAAAACGAGCCTGATGTGCCGAAAGCGCTCGCGCAGATGAACATTCAAGGTTGCGAGTTCGAGCCGATGACGACGAGCTATTTTTTATCACGCGAAACTGTGATTCCAACGATTGGCTCTGGCATGATGCCGTGGCGTGAAAAACTTTTTTCACAAATGCACCGTAATGCAAGTTCGGCCGCTGACTTCTTAAACCTGCCGAGTAATGCGGTGGTTGAGCTTGGCAGTAAGGTGAATATCTAAGTTTTAAATTCTGCAATGTCGGGGCGCGAGCCCCACATGCAGAATGAACTTGGCTCAAACGGGAATTGCCGAGGTTGGTGATTCTCATTAGTGATATTTCGAACACCTGAAGAGTACTCGTAGACCATGCCATCGGGCCCTTCGAAGTAAAGAAACATTGCACCTGAAGTCGGATGTCTACCCGGCCCAAACACAACTTTAATATTGTGCTTCTGTAACAGATACCAAGAGCGCATGATGTCATCAACCGATTCGACTTGATGGTTGATGTGCTGTACACCTGCATGAGCGGAAGGGAAGAGTGCTATCTTGTGATGTACTTCGTCTATGCGAAGTAAAGGTGCAGTACCGATTCGATCACTAACCTTTGCGCTTAAAACCTGAGTCCAAAATTTCTCATCGCGTGCCGCATTCGTGGTACGCAAACCGATGTGCGAAAAGCCTGTCGTGCCACAGTCGCGAGTCGGAAAAAAGCGCTCGCCACTATGCGCAGGGCCAGCGACTAAATCGATAGAGTTACCGGATGGATCTGAGAAGTTAATGAAGGCGCGAACCCGCCTTGCTTCGCACGCTGCTTCACCGCCAATAATAACTTTGACGCCTTGCGCTTCTAACTCAGTGGCCGCCGCCTGCAAATGGGTTTGATCGGCGACTTCAAACCCAGTAGTGTGATCATTTGGAGCACCTTCGAAATACACCAAAGTGTGATCTCGATTATCGCTTCGTAGATAGATCGCTTCGCCGTTTTTTGGGTTACCTGAGCGCGCACCCTCGCTAAGCCCAAGAATCGTCGTTGCATAGCGGGTTGCGCCAACAAGATCTTTGGTACCTAGGCGAACATAGCGAATATCTAAGAGCTTAATCATCGGGTTCAATCTGCCTTGATGTTGGCGGCTTTAAACAAACGGCCGTAGCGATTGAGTTGATCTTTGGTGATGTTGCCTAACTCGGCGGGGGATGTACCTCTGGGTGATAAACCCTGAGCAATTAGTTTGTCTTTCACATCTTGATCGCTAAGCGCTTTGACGATTTCGATATTTAATCGATTCACAATCTCTGCCGGTGTGCCAGCGGGTGCAAGCAAGGCGAAAAATGAGTTGAATTCGAACCCAGGTAAGCCAGACTCGCTAACCGTTGGCACATCAGCAAACTGTGGCAAGCGATTTTTTGTGGTTACACCAATTAATTTGAGTTTGCCGCCGCGCACCAAGGTTGTCACAGTAGCCAAACCCTGAAACGCCATAGGTACTTCGCCCGCGGCAACACCAACAGCCGCCTGTGTTGCCCCTTTGTAAGGTACATGAGTAAGGTTGATATTGGTTTGTGATGCGAACAAGGCCATGGCAATATGCTGTGGGCTACCGTTACCGCCTGACCCGTAGTTCAGTTGGCTAGGTGATTTCTTAGCGGCAGCAATAATGCTTGCAGCATCTTTAAATGGCGCTTCGTTATTGACAACTAAACCCCACTCAACCGTAGCGACTAGTGATACGGGTGCAAAGTCTTTCAGAATGTCCCAATTAAGGTTGTTTCGAAGTTGAGGCAGCATAGTCATAATGCTGTCGTTAAAGCCACCGAGGGTATAGCCATCGGGCGCAGCTTTGGCAACGTTATCTGCCCCAATCGAGCCAGATGCCCCCGCTTGGTTTTCAATGAATATGTTTTGCCCCATGTTTTGCGCCATTTTTTGTGCCATTTTTTGTGCCACGATTCGAGCCGCGTTGTCGACTGCACTCCCTGCTGCTAAGGGGACGATAATCTTGATGGTTTTGTTTGGGTATGTGCCTTGAGCAGAGGCAAAGCTTGTTGTTAACGAGAGCAAAAATATTGCAAATAGGGAATGGAGCTTGTTCATATTGTTACGCTGTAAGTTTTAGAGTGGTTCGATATTAAGTTGAATCGCAAGTTCAGCGAGCGTTTGCACCAATTTTTCAGGTAGCGGTATTCCTTGCACTGTGTACTTCACGCGTTTCGCTTCACTTTGTTCACCAGGCAGCCAAATACGGTCAACGCCGGGCATTTTTTCACTCCCCCTGATTTCAGCAATTAGTGTATCGACTCGTTGCTTGAATTGGTCGACATCACCAAATGCAGCTGGGTCAATCATTGCGATCGCCTGGCCTGTGTTGGTGATATTTTTTTCGTCGTGATTAAAGTCGATGACGGCCTTGCCCATCGCTGCACCGTTGAGAGTTCCCGCGAGTAGCCCAACGATCAACGATAAGCCGTAGCCCTTGTAACCACCGATGGGCAGCAAGAACCCCTCATCGGCGCGCTTGGGGTCGAGTAAAGGCTTTCC
>JAYWIG010000012.1:0-21312 GCA_043789035.1 Betaproteobacteria bacterium | reverse complement strand
AGTAAAGAGTTTAGGAGATGGGTTAATGATCGAGTTTGCTGATTCGACAGTTGCTTTGAAAGCGGCCTTCGCCGCATCCAAGCGCCTTGCGTCGTTTCAACAAGTGCGCAAGTTGGATGGCTCCGAGCCGCAGCTTTTGCTGCGCTCCGGTATTCATCGAACAGAAGCGGTTACCAGGGAAGTAGATATTTACGGAGCTGGCGTTAATTTAGCTGCAAGGTTGGCTGCCTTGGGTTCCCCAAATGATGTGATCGTTTCGCTTGAAGTTAGGTCAGATTTGACCTCTAGAGTTGATGCAGAAATTGAAGATATGGGGCTTTGTTACCTCCGAGGGCTAGATGACCCAGTGAGGTGCTTCAAAGCTTTTGAAACAAAGAAGTTGGACGAAATTCCGCTAAGGCAGCCGTTGCGCCAGATCGAGTCCTTGCAGCCGACAATCGCTATTTTGTACTTTGAGCCACTGATGGCTAGTGAAGATCAACTGGTGATTGCAGATCTCGTCGCCGAAGGGCTGATTGGTTGTGTTTCAAGAACCACTCGGTTAAAAGTTATCTCAAGACTAAGCGTAAAAGGGATAATCGGGCGAGGCCTAGGTTATTCAGAAGTTTCTAAGTTGTTGAAAGCCGACTTTGTTGTAAGCGGTAGTTTTAGGCCTGTCGGTCAAATCGTTTTTCTTTCGATTGAACTCATTCGATCGCGGGATGAAACAATCTTATGGAGTGAAGACTTCAAAGTCGAACTGCCAGAGCTTTTCCAGAAAAATAGCGCTTATTCCCGCGAGATTTCAACGAAAATATTAAGCGGCATTATTCGTGCTGAGTCCGAGGAGGCGCTACATACGCCGATGCCGACGCTTCCTAGCTGCGCTTTGCTCACTGCTGCCGTATCGAACATGCACAATAGTTTTGATAAGGTTTGGTTTTCAAAATCAGCGGAAATGCTGAATCATTTGATGGACCGCCATCCTCGGCACCCTGAGCCGTATGCTTGGATGGCTAAATGGAGTGTATTGCGCGTCGTGCAAGGCATGTCTGATTCGGTTAAATCTGACACAGAAAATGCTTATAGGTCGGCCGCGACGTCATTGCAACTTTCGCCTACATCTCCGCTTGCTTTAACCATGGCAGGTCTTGTTCAAGCCTATTTAAAGCATGATTTTGAAGAGGCCGAAAAGGCCTACGACTTGGCATTATTGAGCAATCCAAACGAATCTTTGGCAATGTTGTTAAAAGGAACCATGCATGCGTTTCGTGCCGAAGGCGATGAAGCTGTGCGGCTCACTGAAGCTTCGCTCGAGCTTTCGCCGTTAGATCCGTTACGATATTTTTACGAATCTCTTGGTGCTTCAGCTGCCATATCTGGGCGTAACTACGAACGGGCCATTGAGCTTGCGAATTCGTCGATAAGACTGAATAGGTCGCATGCATCTACTTGGCGAGCTTTAGCAATTGCTCATTCTTTGCAGGGTAATGATGAAGCTGCTCGATCGGCGGTGAAAGGTTTGGGGCGCTTAGAACCTAACTTTACGGTCGCTGCATTTAAGGCCCGTTTCCCCGGGCGAGATTACGTGCCCAAGTACATGGATTTTTTAGGTGATGCCTTGGCTAAAGCGGGAGTTCCTGCTTAGTCAAATTCAAAGTTTTTTGCAAACGTTAATTATTGGAGAACGAGATGTCTTTTGCAGGTTATGCAGGTTATGCAGGCTATGCCGGTTATGCTGGTTATGCTGGTTATGCAGGATACGCGGGTTATGCAGGTTACGCCGGATACGCCGGATACGCGGGTGTTGGTTCTCTCGCAGGAGATGCGCCTGCTGGTTTGTTAAGTACCCGAGACGCGTGTTATGAAGAGGTGTTACTGCCTAGTTATTGGGTAGCGGAATGGAGTTCCGTACGAGTCTGGCCAGCAGCTGATGGCCTACCTAATGGTGCCGATGGAACTGAACTGTTTCTTATGGAGCCTCATGTTCGGGCGCGTATTTACGATATGGAACTCATGTCGGGTTTGACGTTTAGCATGCCTGCTGTTGGTACAGCAAAGCTGGTTGGGGTTGCTGGAGATATAGTGACACTTATTCGGCCACCTAAATCTACGTTTATTGCGCAGTTGCCTTTGGTGCAAAGTTGGGCTAGCCGACGAGAGGAGCGGGCCGCTGAAATCGTCAGTCAAGTCGTACCTCAGGTTCCTTATTGGTCTGTGGTTCTGGGTTTAAGTATGCAGCGTACACCACGAACTTTAGAGCTTCTTGATTGTGCGTTAAGGTTTGGCATGACCATGAGTATGCGGTTTAAACATGCACTCGCATGCCCGCGACCTATTGAATATTCGCCCAACATTCAACCGATGTTGCCTACTCCTGGTTATTCCGCCTACCCAAGTGGACATGCGACTGAAGCTTACTTAGCGACTCATCTATTGCTTACTTTATTCAAGCAAAACTCTACAAGCCCAGCGTCGGTTCAAATGCATAGGTTGGCTGAGCGCATTGCAACGAATAGGACAATTGCAGGGCTTCACTTCCCCGTAGACCACGCAGCTGGGCAGGCACTTGGTTTAAGTTTGGCGGAATACTTTGTGGCGATTTGCGAAACGCGGACTGCTGCAGGGACTCGTACTAGCCGCGTATTGGACGGGACAGAAACGGGTGCCGCCATCGATTGGGATCCTACGCGCACATCTATGAATGAAGCCCCAATTTCTCTAGCAGTAGGCGCTCCGGCTGCGGCCTCACTAAATGTATTGTGGGAAAAAGCTGGCGTTGAGCTGGCAGCCATTGGTATTGCTTAATAGCATATGTTTTAAGGTGAAACCACTATGACCACGCAAGATCGTGCAGCGATACTAGCTGCCAACCTAACTCTAGCTGAATTACAAGAGTCGCCTTTAAATTCTGGGATTTTTAAAAAAGTAGACCCATATTTGAAATGGGCGCTAATTACTGGGTTCGAGGGCTATCGGAAGACGTTCGGCGAAAATGTTCCGTTTTTGATTCATGTACCTGATGAGGGTGATAGACAATCAGTTAGCGCTTTAGGGGTTGGAATTAAAGTTAATGGTGCTTACCTTTACGACGCTGCGCCAAATGACAAGTGGACTGAGTATGCCACGGGTTTGGTCGGCACAAATGCTATCGTTGCGCTTCATGAAGAAATCGTACTCAATCGAAAAGGGGCTTGTAAGTTTGGCTTGCCTGCCGCCACGCAAATAAGGTCTACGGTACCTAGTGGCGGAGTTAGCGCGCTTTTGCCAGGCTTGTTTTTTGGAATCATTGATCATGGAATTGCTTATGCGCACAGATCGTTTCAAGACTCTACAGGAAATACGTCGCGAATAGTTGAGTTATGGGATCAAGATCCAGAAAGCGTTCCTAGAAACCTCGTTGTGGGGGCTGATTGGCGTGTTAATTCGACGTTCGGCTATGGAGCAGTAATTAATGCCGCCTCGATCAACGTCGCAAAAAATACCCTTGGCGAAACTAAAACCTACACCAAGTCGGGATACATTCCGGTTGAAGGACCACTTAGCCATGGTACTCATGTTCTAGATTTGGCAGTCGGTAAGGGGCGAGGAGTCAATGCTTTGCCGGACGCCGTAGAAAATGCTGCGATTTACGCGGTGCAGTTACCATGGCGCCCCTTTAAAGATACGTCTGGCGCTTCGCTTTGCGTACATATTTTAGATGCATTGCAATGGATGCAATTAAGTGCCGGAGGCGATGTGCCGATTGTAGTGAACATCAGTGACGGCGCTTATGCTGGCCCGGGGAAGGGTAGATCTTTACTTGAGCGAGCATTGAACGAAATGCTTAAACCAAAGCTAAGTGGCAAGCTATCTGACATGCGTCTTGTGTTAGCCGCTGGCAACGGTGCAAAGCGCCGTGGTCATGCCTCTGGAGAGTTAACAGCCAATAATTCGTCAGGCCGTATTGCGTTTCAAGTTCTACCTGATACGCCAATTGACACGATGATTGAAGTTTGGATCGATTCGAGCTCAGGCTTAGATTCATACAATGGCGAGGTTTCACTTGCGTTGACCACGCCAACCGCTGAGACAATTACAGTGAACCTTTCTAATGACTTAGCTGGCCTCACAACAGCGGGCGGGAAATACATTGCCATGGCTAATGCAACCGATCAATCGCCGGATTGCCCAAACTTGTTAGGGTTTGTGGTTGCAATATCTCCAACTCGCCCCTCACCGTCAATGAAAAAGCGAGGTTTAGCTCCCCATGGGTTGTGGTCAATTGAAGTTAAGAATGATTCGAACGAAGCAATATCTTTCAGTGCCCAAATTCAACGTTCAAACCCAGCGTTAGGCGACAAAGGCTACCGACGCGAGGCCAAGTTTGCCAAAGGTGGGGTTGCTGCGAATTTCGTTACTAGTTACGAAACACTGAATAACATCGCCACGGGCATAAATTCAATTACGGTGGGCGGTTGCTTGGTCAAAGGCAATCCATGGCCTGACCCTTCAGACCCGGCCCGGCGCGAATTAGAAGTTGAGTACAGTTCACGTGGTGCGGCTGTTTCAGTCGTCGCGCCGAGCGACTATTCATTGGGCTTGCACGGAGTTTTAGCTGCTGGTAATAGAAGTGGTACTACCGCGAGAATGGATGGCACCAGCGTTGCAGCCCCGCAGGTTGCTCGGGCATTGTTAAATGCGTTAGCTATTCCGGCAAATCGAAACATGGATAATGCAATGTTACTCAAAACTTTAACGATACCTTCACCGGTAATTGGTTTTCCAAATCGGTTGCGGTAGACTTCCTTAACGCCGAAAAAATTAATGTCACCAGCGCTCTGGAATCCGGCCAACAACAATTCTCGATTGAGCGGGAAAATTAATATAACCGCCGTTTTCTAAGTCCTTTAGGAGCTTACTCACCATTTCCCTTGATGCACCTATGCGGGTTGCAATCTCTTGATGGGTGAATCGGCTGATCAGCGAGCGCTTCCCGTCGGATTCAATCGCAGCCTCAGTATCTAGGAATACTTTTAACCGGCCATAAACATCAAGTAAGGCGAGGTTTCTGGCTGAATCGGTTGCTTGGCGCGCACGCGCTATAACCTTACAAATGATCTCGAAGGCGAATTGTGGTTCGTTAAACAGAAAAACCTGCAGTTCGGCCTTCGTAACAATTGCGCATTGGCATGTCTCCGTTGCTTGAACAGAAGCTGAACGAGGTTGCCCATCTAAAGCCATTTCGCCAAAAAGCTCGACAGGAAAATACTCTGAAAAGGTAATTTCCTTGCCGTCTCCCCCAATGGAAAATGCACGTACTTTTCCCTTGAGCAAAATGAACAAATTGTCGGTTGTATCGCCCTCCTGAATAAGCAACGCATGTTTCGAAAATGTCCGCACCGGACTTATCGAAATCAGTTTGTCGAGCAAAGGGCTTTTCATTTGGCTTTTTTGTGAACGTGTAGCCACTAGTGTGTTCACAAATTAAGTGTTGGTCAAGCCGTGTGCTCGCGGGCTTTTTCCATTGTTGCCGCCAGCAAGGCGAGGGCAAGCGAATGCTGGGCCGTAATGATTTGTAGAAGTACGGCATGTGGAATAAGGGCGCATTCGCAAGGCTCTAATGCTATGACGGTAGCAGACCTGATTTTTTGGAAGAGCGAGAGCTCGCCAATTAGCTCGCCAGCACTTCTTCGAGCGACTCTTTTTGCTTCGAAAGTATGCGGTGTCGTTACATCGATAGCGACTTCGCCTTTAAGGATAACGTAGCTAAACGTACCTTCGTCGCCTTGACGCATCAGCACATCACCTGCATTGAACTTTTCTATCGGCGCGCCTTCGCAAAGTTGCAAGAACGCTTTTTTGCTTTGTGGGGGCATTGACAATTAGTCCTTTGCGTAACTGTTTGTCATGCGGATTGGTGGAAGTTTTGCCACTTTCATAAGCAGGCCACGCATACAAGATGATTCAGTCTTGCTAACCATCGATCGAATGTGAGAGCGAACAGTTGTTACCGATATCTTTAAATTTTTCGCTACCAGCTTTGGCTCTTCACCGTTTGCTAGCTGCTGCAATACTTTAAGTTCGCCTGGTGTAAGCCCCTGAACTTTGCCGTACGCCCAAAGGCTGCTCGTCTCACAGACGGCTTTTCTTTCCATTGAAACCATAACGCCGAACTCAAATGGCCGACCATCGAGCAATATAGGCGACATTGCCAAGGCAACTTGATTGTATTGATCACTAAAAATCACAAGTTTTCGCAAGCCTTTCGATGCCTGTCTAGCGTTTGTTAGGAATTTAGCGAGATTTCCAGTGCCGTTGTTTATCGAATACTTGGGTGCGAGCATTCTTTCAAACGCGTCTTGATCGATACCGATGGATAAAAGAGATACCTTTGCATCATCGTTGCTGAAACAAATTTTCAGTTCCTGATCCAGGATCAAGACACCGAAGCCGACGTCGTTCAAAAGGCTTCTAAGCCATATTGGAGCGGCGTTGTATTCATCGTCTTTAGTTACTTGTCCGTTAGTTGATTTGTCTACATTGGTGGCTAGGTCAGTGGCAAATCGAATAGCGAACATATTGTTTATCCTGATTTATACATTTAAGAAAGAATTAGGCAGGATAGAAAATTTAGTGCGCAAAAGCTCGGTGATATTAACTTTGCGTTTGTGAAGTATTCACATCTGAACCGCTCTTTAAGTTTCAACTTGAGTTAGCGTTTATCATTTCGTGTTCGGTCCTGTGGGCTTAAACGCCCCGACAAACCGATCAAGAAACGAGAAAAATATCTCAACAGAGTAGCCTACCAGAAACGAAAAGCCCATTGCAGGTAGGCCTTTCACGATCGTGTTGGTAAGCTCAGTCGGCATGAAAAGTGTGCCAAACATGCCGCCTATCATGCCAAGAACACACCGGATGACCATTTGTCGCTAATCGCCATTTAGGAGCCACTTGATAATCGGCATTTAGGAGCCAGTGCAAGAGGTTGATTCGGTGCCAGATAATCGGCATTTAGGAGCCACTTGAAGTTTGTTTAGAGCATCTCAACAGCTCGTTTTCTGAAGGGTTTACCGTTTGTGTTTTGCACACACCGGGAGCCAAGATGGGGCGACGAAGGATTGAGATGTATCGATATCGAGAAGTAATTGCTCGTCTACGGTTAGGCGACACGGATCGCCAAATCGCCAAGGCCAATCTTTTAGGGCGACCCAAGGCGGCGCTTTTGCGCCGGGTTGCTAAGGCCCAAGGTTGGTTGGTTTCATCTAGCCCCTTACCCGATGAAGCCACGATTGAACAAGCGCTTTGCAACGGTGCTATGGGGCATAAGCGCTCGTCCAGCACCATTAGCCATGCTGAGCCTTGGCGAGAGCAGATTCGAGCCTGGGACGCCCAAGGCGTACAAGGCACAACGATTCACGCGGCGCTGGTTCGCGATCATGGCTTTACAGGCAGCTACGCGTCGGTGTGCCGCTTTTTGCAACATTTGCATGCTGCGCAAATGCCAGACACCACCGTCAGATTAATGTTTGCACCGGCAGAGGCGGCACAAGTGGATTTCGGCGCTGGCCCGTTTCTATTGCATCCGGATGGCACGCAGCGTCGAACATGGGCCTTTGTGATGACGCTATGTTTTAGCCGTCACCAGTATGTGGAATTTGTCTGGGATCAATCAGTCCCCACTTGGTTAGGGTGCCACCGTCGGGCCTTCGAGTGGTTCGGTGGTGTGCCTAATCGAGTGATTATCGATAACGCCAAGTGCGCCATCACCAAAGCCAGTTATAGCGACCCACTCATACAACGGGCTTACGGGGAGTGTGCCCTCGGGTACGGTTTTAAGATCGACGCTTGCCCACCCAGAGAGCCTCAGCTAAAGGGCATTGTCGAGTCGGGCGTGAAGTATGTGAAGAAGAACTTCTTGCCGTTGCGTGAGTTTCGAGATTTATCCGATCTTAATGCGCAAGCTAAAACTTGGGTTCTGCAAACCGCAGGCTTGCGCACACATGGCACGACCAAACAAGCGCCGTTAACCCTATTTGCGCTTGAACAACCGGCACTGACGCCCTTGCCAGCAATCGCACCCGATATTGGTGAATGGCGTCAAGCAACCGTGCATCGTGATTGCCACGTCATGGTGGGCAAAGGCTACTACTCTGTGCCCTTTAGGTTGGTGGGCCAGCGACTGTGGCTACGACTGACCGATTGCTCGGTGGCGATTTACCACGAGTATCAGCATTTATGCACGCATCCGCGAGCGTTAAAAGCGGGCCAACGAGTAACCACCGCTGACCATTTACCACCCAATGCTGCCGCCTTCTTTAGTCAAGATAGGCGCTGGTGTGTGGCTCAAGCCGCTGAGGTTGGCCCGTACTGTGAAGATTTGATCACGCAACTGCTCGACGATCAGATTTTAGAGCGGCTGCGCGCAGCACAACACACTCTTCGGTTGAGCGGCACCTACGGCAAGCCACGCTTAGAAGCCGCCTGTGCTCGTGCATTAGCGCACGGATCAATCTTTTATGGCACCGTCAAAAGCATTCTTCGCGGCAACTATGACCAACTACCACTCAACACGCATATCGACTTAGCGGCGCAAACCCCGTACGCCAGCAAAGCCCGCTTTGCAAGAGATGCCACAAGCCTATTTGGCGCGGTTCATTGATGGCGACGAACACAACACAACCCTTTTATTCTGTTTTACCACCGGCAATCATGCCAAAAGCATTTAACTTAAGAAAGAGACTTTAAACAATGAACCCTTCACCACAACTAGCCCATCAACTCAAACAACTTCGTCTATCGGGTTTTATGGATTCGCTCGACGCCCGCAACCGCCAAGCCATTGATGCCAAGATGCCGTACACAGACTTCTTAAGTTGCTTAGTCGGTGATGAAGTGGCACGCCGAGAACAAACCCGCTTTGCCAGCAGGGTACGCCGCGCGCAGTTTCGGGGCACTAAAACAATGGAAGAGTTTGACTTTACTCGGCTGCCCCAACTCAACAGAACCCTGATTCACGAGTTAGCAGCTGGTCGCTACTTAAGCGAAGCAGCGCCGATATTAATTGTGGGACCAAGCGGCACTGGTAAAAGCCATCTGGCGCAAGCGCTCGGTCAATGCGCTATTCGTCAGGGTATCGATGTCATCTTCGGTTCTTGCTCGCAAATCACTACGAGTCTACACACAGCAAAGGCGGCAGGTGGTTACGAACGTAAGCTGACGGCGCTCGCTCGCGTGCCACTTTTAATCATTGATGACTTCGGGTTAAAACCACTACGAACACCCGCAGATGAAGATTTACATGACCTCATTGCTGAGCGCTACGAAACTGCCAGCACCATTGTGACAAGCAACTTGGACTTCGATGAATGGGATCAAGCGTTTACCGCTAACCGCCTCTTGGCAGCGGCAACTTTAGATCGCCTTCGGCACAACGCCTATTGCCTAACCCTCGACGCTACGTCCTTCAGAGCACCGAAGCTGGCACCACAGTCCAAACAAAAAACACTTGCAAAACAAACCAAGCAATAGCAACATCCACTTTTAACTAATGATGCTCTTTTACAGACTGCCACTGGCTCCTAAATGCCGATTACGAAGTGGCTCCAATATGCCGATTACTGACACCATTGATGCCTTAGCACCCTTGTAGGTAGTAGAGGCAACCTCGAATTCGATGTTCCGTAGTAGGTAGACCAAAGTACCAAGTAGGCCCATCAGTATCGATAACCCGAATCGTTGTAGGCCATCTTTAAGTAGTGCTCCATTTTCTTTAAGTTTCTCAACATTGACACCCGACGCGTGAGCAGAACCTGTGGACTCTTTGTTTTTTGAAGAGTACGGTAACCATTCAAATGAATACCACGACCGATAGAGACCAATAGATGCTTCAACAGCATTTGAATTGGAAACTAGTTCCTCTTGAATTGTTTTTAAAACAATTTGAGATTCTTCCATTGCCTTTTCACGTTTAGAGACTTCTTCAGCAGCTGGTTTTTGCCCACTTTTCAAAATTTCTAACGTGCCCTTGCGTTCGTCAAATCGCAGTGTTTCTTGAATTTTTTTGCCTTGAAGTTCTTTTGCGGCGTTCGTGTTCTTATCTAGGCTTTGGCGATAAGCCGATCCGTAACCGGAGATTATTTGGATAGAAATGATGGAGAGAAACACAAGAATGCATGCAAATGCTAAACCGCCTCGAACTGACCACAGTCTCCTCGCTTGTAGGCCTCGAGTTGCTCTTATCGATTGAGCTGTTATTGGATGTAGGGCAGCAACAACTCCTCGGTATTGCGTCCAAAACTTTTCTAACGCTTCTGTAGGCGCGTCCCGGGTCGCCGCCCCCTGAATCGCTGATTCAAACCCATCTAATTCAGTAATCGATGTTTTGCCACTATTACTGCTGGCAAACGCTAAGAGTGTTCTCGCATCTTCAATCGACTGCTGCAGAAGCGTTCTCTCGGCATATTGCTTTTCTTGCGAGTTTTGCTCTTTTGGAGTTTCTGTCATATTAAACTTTCATGTAAAAGGCATTCTGGACATGCAAGGTTTTGGTGAATTAGTAAGAGCTTTACAACCGTCTGTCTTCGACTTCGATAGCAGTGCGTATTGCTAGTTTGGCCGCTTGTGATCAAGCGGACGAAATCGGTATCTGGGTTTCAACTGTAGCGCTGTCCCAAACTGTAAATCTTCTGTACTCATCATTTGCTGGTTCATCGCTACGCGCTAATTCAATTCCTTTTTGCTCTACGGCGTCGAGGAGCGGTTTTCTTGGAATAGAGGCCCATTTGCCCTTTTTTGTAGACATCATGGCGCAGCATGACGGTGGCACCCATTGATCTACAAAATCTGCCGGCGTAGCATTGTGGCTACCGTGATGGCCGACTTTCCAGTAACTTACTCTTTTAAGTAAATCGGCAGAACGTTTTTTGGTAAGAATTTCGTTCCAAGTGCCCCATTGAGCATCTCCAGGGAAGAAAAGCACTGCGTCACCTATCTCAAAGGCTAACACTAAGCTCGTACCATTTACTGCGCTTTCTAAAGCGACCGTAATGGCCGGATCCCAACTTGAGGAAGCTAAGTTCATCGCTTCCATTTCTTGCCTGCTCACGACGAGATGCGACCATTCTGAGCGAGCTTGAAAAGTCGCTTCTGCAATCGGCCAATCCGACGCGAATGGTTCCAATATTGCTTCGTCTTTTTTTGCCGAACCTCCTTGACGTAGATAGGTTTTGCCAGCGGGTGGATTCATGTCTCGAATAATTTCTTTTGATTTTGAAGGACCAAGTACGAATGGCGTAACGCCCGGCAGTGCAGTCGTCTTGATCTCTTTGGGATTGCCGTCACTCGAAAGAAATTTTCTTTTTGGTTTGCTTCTTAAACCCTCGTGTAGCATCGTCATTGCCTTGTTGTTGCTTAGAGCATTGACTGCAAGCGCTAACCAGCCAGAATTTTCATTTTGCGTAGCTTCGTTGCCATCGGTCCACCTTGCATGTAAGGCGAGGGCTAAGCGGCTTTGCGTTTCACGAATTTCTTGTGCAGCTTCATCAGTCGGGTCTTCGGTCCAAGGAAACCATACTTCTTTGACCTCAACATCTTTCCAAGCGGGCTTTGCAAAGCCGCTTACATGATCTGCATGTCGGTGGGTACAAACAATGACATCTATCCTTGCGACGGCGTCTGTATCCGTGCAGTCACTGATTACTCTTTCTGCTACATCTGCGATTGAAAACGGACCCGCTGCAATCGAGCCGCAGTCGATGAGCACTCTTGACACTCCGTCGGTGAGATTTGGAAATTCGACTAAAAAACAGTCGCCAAAACCAACGTTGTACATTCTGACTAAAACGTTTTTCTCCACCGCTCACCTCGAAAAATGGAGGTTAGACATGTTGGCCCGAAGCAGGGCGCGCTCAGAAAACTCGCTGGGGTCGAGGTAGGCTAGCATCGCATCCCTTAAATCAGAGGTGGTGAGGAACTTTCTTTGATTTAATAATCGAGTTTGCGCATCTTTGTTAACTGCTTCAGGCAAACTCTCATTGGGAAGAGGCTTCGAAATTGCGTACTTCACACCACCGTCAAAACCGATGACTAGTGTCGTGCCCCCGCGAGGTAACAAGCCCCCATAATCGCTATTTTCTAGAGTTGGTGGCATTTTTTGATCAACTTGCGCGATAAGTTCTATGACTAATCGTCCGTTAGGTGCCACCCTAAAAACAGGGTGCACACCAAGCGCGCGAATTGGATAGTTCGAATTTAACCCGAGCTTATCTGCGTGGCTTTTAGCGTAGCGGTGTAACTCTTGAGCCAGTTCACTTAGGGGGTTCGAACTTTCGTCGTAAGAATCCGATGAATCTGTCGAAGGTGCATCGTACTGTTCTGCTGAAGGAGATAAGCCCGATGAATTGTTTCTTGACTTTGAGTATCTCGTAAACTCTTTATATTGATGCGGTATGGAGCTTGAACTTACTTGGCTAGCAGCGTCGACTATGACATCAAGCAACTCTGTTGGCTCCCAACGCAGCGGAGGTAAGCTCGAATCGGCAGGCGACCATACTAACGATTCCTGCGCTAGAGACTGCACACCTACGGGGTAAATACCTCGCAGTCTAAATCCTTCAATCAGAGCCGCTCTCTGACCTGTCTCATCGTCCGGTGACATTTCGGTATCAGCAGTTACCATCGCGCGCAAAAAATCCCCAAAGGTAACGTCGACTGGTGGCATATAGTCGAATGCGCGAATACACATCGTAAGCATGGATTGGGCGATTCGCACGGCCTCATTTGAGAGGCGGTTGACCATATCAGGATGTAAGGGTTTTGGATCGCCTTCTTGTAGGCCTATCAACCTCGCTAAGTCACTGGTTCTGCGCTCATAGACCATAATAAATGCGTCAAATACGGCCGCGACCAATATCGCGCCACGTTTGTGTGGTTCGTTAATGTCGTCAGTGAGTCGTAGGTCTGGGTCTCCGAGCGCGGACCGCAAAGCGCCGCCACTGGCTGTAGCATGACCGAATTGCTGTGCTAATCCCAAGAGGCTTGCAGCGGACCGTAAATCGTAGCCGGTCTTTTGGATTTGTGCTTTTACTACATCGATAAATGAGAAATGCTGGAACAAAGCTACGATGTCTGAAAAACCTTCGTGAAAAGCAAGTACATCTTGGTTGGAGGGTTCAAGAAAATTTCGGCGCAGTCGGTTCACGATAGCGTGGGTCATTTCGTGAGCAATGATGTCGTGCGACAAGCATGTAAATACCGTTTGGCCAGGTAGATTTTCGCCAGGGTTCGATTCGTCGGCACGAAAGTATCCGAACAAAATGGCGTGCAACTTTTCGTCAAAATACGCATTGGCACCGTAGAACGCATGAGGGAATATTCGCAATGGGCGGCCACGCTTATTCAGAAATATTCTTCGGCCTAATGCTTTATCGAAATTCTCTAAGGTTCTCATTGCAACTGCATAAACCATTTGCTGATGAAAGCGCGGGTCGGACTCACTCGGCTCTAGGCCGCCTTGCATAAGCAGGGCATGGTCGTCTAAATTGACGGGAGGATAAAATTTACCCGTGCATGCGTTGTAGTCGATGACCATCAGTCTTTGGCCTGACGGGCCTGGCTTAAGATCTTCATTTTCAACATCAACCCGGGCACGATTGCCTAAGTTTCGACCTGTCATCGGATCGGAGGCGTAAATCTTTAATGGTCTACGTTTAGGCCGGTCAAAACTCGATTGATTCTCTTGCACTTTGTACATCTCAAACTCCAAATACCTATGATTTAGTCATAGGAATAGTCATACTTGGGATAGGCTATTTCCGTGCCTTTTTTCTTTTAATGCCATGTCTGACTTGTGTGATTAGAAACTATTTTCAGAGAAGTTTAAACATCAACGAATCGTCCCGCATCATTAAAATTTAGTAGGAAAATCTAACATGCGGGATTTCTTTTGAATTTCTTAACTGCGGTTTTTTGAGTAATTGAAGCCAGCGTTTTTTCGATGCCATAGTCTTTTCCCAATTCCTAAAAAGAAACACTCATGACATCTCGCCGTCACTTCCTTTCCCAAGCGGCAACAACCTCTGGCTTGATGTTTCGCACGTGCGCGCTACAAACTTCATCCCAAGCCCAAGTCCAAGTCCAAGTCCAAGTCCAAGCCTCGCACAAACACCCCAAGATGGGCAGCAAGCGCCCGCCGGTGATGCACAACGGTAAGCAAGCCAAGGTCCAGGACGTTCATGCGCATTGCTATTTCCAAGATGCGCTAAACCCCATGGACGCTGAAGCAAAACCTTTGTTGCCGCCGATGAAGGGCGTGCCAGAGCATTTCATCCATTCGAGCGATAGACCGGCTGTTGCAGAGCGTTTGGCGGCGATGGACGCAATGGGTATCGATTCCCAAGTACTTTCAGTTAACCCATATTGGTATCGAAAAGAAAAGGACTTGAGCGCAGAAATTGTGCATTTGAATAATGAGCGTTTGGCGGAGGTTTGAACGGCGAAGATTTCTCGGAAGCGAAATTTCATCCAGTTTGGGCTAAGGCCGAGGAGCTGGGCGCTGCGCTATTCATTCATCCGTAAAGTACCCCAGAACTTTCCAAACGCTTTAAAGGCAATGGCTGGTTGTCGAACACGATCGGCAATCCACTCGATACGACAATTGCGCTGCAGCATTTGATATTCGAAGGCACGTTAGATAAATTCCCGAAACTCAAAATTATTGCCACGCATGGCGGCGGCTTTTTTGGTTCGTATGCGAATGGCTGCAATCATTCGTGTTTCGTTTCACCTACCAATTGAAACCCGGCGATTGTGTTGAAGAAAAAACCAACTGAGTATGTAAGCCAAATTACTTTCGATGCTTTAGTCTTTACTTCGGAAGCCTTGTGTCATCTAGTATTGCAAGTCGGTGCCAGTCAAGTAGTCATTGGAACTGACCATCCGATTCCTTGGGAAGAGCACCCGGTGGACCACCTGATAGCGACAACAACCCTCACAATGGACCAACGAGTTGCGATTCTTGGCGGCAACGCTGCGAAGCTTTTGAATATCACCGAACTGTAGTTTTAACGCGAAAATATATTTGTAAAGCCTCGTCAGTTTTGATGATGACGCGGTTTTCTTAGGTATCTACGATTGAGGCGGGTTTATTTTTACCACCCAAGGAGAGTTACTGTGAGAATTAAATTCCGAAATCAATTTACCCATTTGCAAACTGCAGGTTTAGGCCTAGCAGTCGCAAGTGTTTTATCTGCCTGCGGCGGCAGCGATTCAGCTGCACCTGTGGCTGCAACTCCACCACCTGCCGCAACAGTTATACAAGGTGTTGTAGCCGTTGGCGCTGCCGTCAGTGGTGCTAGCGTGGTCGTGAAAGATGCCGATGCATCGACTGCCGACGTTACAACCACAACCGCTGCTGATGGCAGCTACACTGCCGACGTTTCAGCATTGAAAGCACCGTTTGTTGTTGCTGCGACCGGAACGCTTAATGGTGAAGCCGTCAGCATTGTTGCTGTAATTCCTTCCGTTTCAGGCAATGCGAATAACACTGCTAACGTTACAACGCTGACCAACGCAATCGCTGCCCTTATTGCTCCTGGTGGTGATCTTTCTGCCTTAAACACCCCGGCAACATTAGTCAGCGCCTCAAGCGGCACGAAGGTGGCAGATGCGACTGCGCTGGTGGTGAATACGTTGAAAACCGACCCTGAAATTTCAGCGGCATTGGGCGCTGGCTTTAACGCGCTAACTACCGTATTTGCCGCCAATGGTACTGGTGTTGACGGTGTGCTCGATAAGCTATCCATCTCGGTGGCGTCAACAGGAGTGACGATTAGTAATAACTCCGCAGCAGTAACTTCGAGTGGCGGTCAGCCAGCACCCGTGGTGCTTACAGCAGCCCAAACGGCCACGCCGACCGTTACCCCGACACTACCCGCATCCGTAGCTTCGAGTAGTTTGCCAACTGCCGCTGAAATGGCCGCTTTGGCGAAGAAGTATCAAGATTGTCTAGCATTGCCGATAGCGCAGCGGGTAACTCTGAATTCTGCGGGCAACGTTACGGCTGTATCGGCCGCATGTAACTACGTACCCGCGTCTTGGAGTTCGAATGGAAGAAGTTGGGCAGCAGAAGTTGGCCAATTCACATTTGCACGCGATCTGCTAACCGGTGCTAAGGTTGGCTCACCAACGATTGGTGGAGTATTTGCGCCGTTAAACCTCACGGCGGCCAATGAGAATAAACACGCTGTTTGCAATACTGCGACATGTATCGAGATGGTCATTCCACTCACGACTGCTAGCGGTCAGCCGGTTTCTACGGGGTGGATTGTCGGCAAAATTAATGGCGTATGGGATTACGTCGGTAACCGTCGCCCGTATAGAATGTTTATGGAACATCGTCTCACGCGAAAAATTGCCACGAATACAGCGCTTGCTAGTGCCAACCCGACAAATTTCTTTTTGAAAGATAGGTTTGAAGCTGCTATACGCACTACATTTGATTTGACAGAGCAAAACACGACGGAAATTCGTGCAGTACGCTGGACGGGGCCAGGACTTCCGGCGGCTGGTTTAGTTTTGCATCGCTCGCAGCGCTGCGGAACTGAAGACCGAATGACGATCACTAACCAAGAAGGTTTGCTGACTGTGAATAACTCAAGCTCGGTTCAACTTTGGAATGGTTCCGGTGGCAATGATTACACGGTAAGTGCCGCTAATCTTGATGGCTCTGTTCTTGCTCGTCCCGCGCCCACCGCAAATTGGGCAACAACTGCCTCGCCAAGTAACCAAGATCAAGCCCCTAGTGATGTCACTGTTTCGATTCCTGCTTACAGTCTTTACAAGGCTGAGGTCTTCAAATTTACGAACACAACTGCAACTGCCGATGAAGTGGTTTACGTCAGGTCTGGAACGCCTTATGAGGTTGCAGGTGCTGGCGCAGCTAAGGCGTGGCCCACACTTTCGACTGCATTTGCCGATGCTTATCTCAAGCCAACGGGTGCCAACTCAGGCGTGATCTCAAGCATTGTTCAAACGATGGCCTGGACTAACCCGGTGGGTAACTATGTTGCGTCGAGCTATTTGTTTTCGCAAAACTCTGTTTCTGCAACCAATAGTGAGAGCGAAACGGCTACGTATGGCCGCCGTACTCGCCTCGACTTTAGGCCAACGGCATTTGGCGATTCGTCCGGCGCTGGTAAAGAGTTTGCATCAGTAGTGTCAGGTACTTCGATGTCGACAACGACCGCAAGCAGCGGCACCAACCCGAACCCGCGTTGCACAAACACCGACCTGGTTGAACTTACTATCACTAACTTTGCCTATCGTGAAGCAGGCCTTTCCTTCCGTGGCCCGGATCGTAAGTTCTACAACGCGATTACGTTCTGGAGTAACTAATTTAGCTACTCGCTAGTTCGTTAACAGACAAACCCCGCCACTTGGTGCTAGGCCCATTGGCGGGGTTTTGTTTTTTGCCGTACCCTAAGGTTTTTGAACCTTGGAGCGGTGAATATTATGGGTTTTAGTTCAGTGCATGGTCGATTGTTTGGAGCGCTTTTTGCGACTTACCTTTTAGGCGTCGTTCCGGCGAGTATGGCTGCAGAGTTTCCTGCGCCAAAAACTGATGCATGGGTCGCTAAAAACTTTCGCTTCCACAACGGCGAAGTAATGCCCGAACTTCGCGTCTCGTATTCGACGGTTGGCAACCCCTCAGGTGAACCAGTGTTGGTGTTACACGGCACTGCAGGTTCCGCTGCCACCATGCTTGGCCAAGCATTCGCTGGTGAGCTGTTCGGCGCAGGCCAACCTCTCGATGCAACTAAATACTTCATCATCATTCCCGATGCAATCGGCTCTGGTAAAACAACCAAGCCTTCAGATGGCTTAAAGGCAAAATTTCCTAAGTACAACTACGACGATATGGTCGATGCGCAGTATCGTTTAGTGACTGAGGGCTTAGGGTTAAAGCGTGTGCGGTTAGTCATTGGCAATTCAATGGGTGGTATGCAAACATGGATTTGGGCGCATAAGTATCCAAACATGATGGACATCGCCGTGCCGATGGCATCTTTGCCAACTGAGATGTCGAGCCGCAATTGGATGTTGCGCCGCTTAATTACCGATTCGATTCGGAGTGATCCTGAATGGCAGAATGGCGATTATGTGAAGCAACCGCGTAGCGCGCAGTTTGCTTCTGTGTTCTTTGCGCTGGCTACAAACGGTGGAGACCAAGGTTTGTACAAGATTGCTCCCACTCGCACTAAGGCTGACGAACTGCTCAATCAACGCATGGCCGCACCTTTCCCCGCGGACGCAAACGACATTCTTTACCAATGGGATTCTTCCCGCGACTACAACCCAGCGCCGTTTCTTGATCGAATCACGACAACTTTGATGGCGATCAACTCGGCTGATGATGAGCGAAACCCGCCGTCATTGGGTTTGTTGGAGCGTGAAATGAAGCGAGTCAAGAATGGACGAATTCTATTAATTCCTGCAAGCGAAAATACCTTTGGGCATGGAACCACCGGGCAAGCCAGATTTTGGAAAAAAGAGTTGGAAGCTTTGCTTGCCGCTACTCCGAAAGGCAAATAATGAAAATCACTCAATCGTGCAAACGTCGGGTTTTATTGGCCGCAATAGCTTGCGGCATCGCAGCGGCAGGTTGTTCTTCAATTCAAGTTGGTCAGGTAATAAGAAGTGAGTTTGCTCCGATCTTGGCCCCAAGTGGTAAATTGAAAGTAGGCGTTTACCAAGGTAGCCCAACCTCTATGGTGAAAGACCCTGTGACCGGTGAAGCCCGAGGCTTAACCGTCGAACTAGGCCGAGAGTTAGCCAAGCGCTTAGGGGTTGAGGTTGAATACAAAGAATACCCGCGCTTGGCTGAAGTGGTCGAGGCGTTGAAAAATAGTGAAGTCGACTTTACCGTGACCAATGCATCCGCAGCGCGTGCCTTGATTGTTGATTTCTCGCCTACAGTTGTCAGCCTTGAGTTGGGCTACTTAGTGATGCCAAACTCAAAGGTAAAAGCGATTGCTGATATTGATACAGCAGGGATGGTGATTGGTGTAAGCCAAGGTAGTTCATCGCAAGCAGCCTTAGCCAGAGAATTCAAACTGGCTCGCTTAGAGGCCGCGCCAACTTTAAAAGTGGCTGGGCAATGGTTAATTCAGGCCAAGGTAGATGCTTTCGCGACGAATAAGGCAATACTGTATGAGCTATCTAGTACCGTTCCGGCGTCGCGGGTGTTAGATGGACGTTGGGGATTGGAGCACTTAGCTATCGGCGTCCCGAAAAAGCGCGACTCTGCGCATGGATTTGTGAATAAGTTTGTTGAAGAGATGCAGAAAACGGGTTTTGTAAAAGCGGCTGCCAACCGAGCTGGTATGCGAGGTTTGGCACCGTAAGCCGCTCCTTGAGAGTTCTTTACGTGGCAGAAGGATATGCACGTTTAAGTATTTCCTTGACCGAGTACTTAGCCTCTTTGTTTATCTCTGCCTTTACCGCGTATAGCTCTTCAAGGATTGGATCAATACGCTTAGCCGGAAGTACCTTTATCGAAAGAATTTGCGGCTTTGATTTTTTTTTTAAACTCATCGTTGTTTTTTTCATCTAGCTTCGCTTTCGTAGATTTCTTCAGGAGTGGCTATCAAGGGCGATACAAAGCCCAGTTCCGTGATTGCCTTTTCAAGTAACCGTTTTGCTTGTGGGCTGGCCATGTGAGAAAAGTTCCAAGTTGCGATGTATTTTACGTTTGCAACGGTTGCAAGGGCAATATGAACAGCGTCCTCTGGCTCTGATTTTGGAATTGCCTTTAACTTAATGAGATCTCTTGCGAGTTCTTCTGCCTCCATTGAATAACTTAAATCGGAGCACTCTTTTAAGAAAGTTAATCTCCGAGAAGCGACTATTTGATCGCCCCTTGCAGCTTCTTGCTTGGTTAATGGCGAGCAACACAACAAATACTCAGACTTTGACCAATCCCAGAACTCTGCAGTGAGCTGTTGTCTGGCTAGCAAAACAACATCGCGAGCTGGCCTTGCCGCTAGGTAGCTAACGACTGTTGTTTCAATGTAGATCTTTTCTTTCATTTTTCCTATTTTAAGCTCGAACAACTAATCTGGCTTAATCCCCGCCTGCTTAATCACCCGTTCATATCGAATTTTCTCGGATGCTAAAAGGCTAGCGAATTGCTCGATACTTCCCGGGTTTACCTCACCGCCCGACGACAGCAATCTGGTTTTTACATCCTGAGATTCGAGTGCTTTTTGCACTTCGGCATGTAAGCGCGCGATGATGGGTTTGGGGGTGGCTGACGGAGCGATTAAGCCATACCAAACTGCGGCTTCAAAACCGGCAAAACCTGATTCAGCAATGGTGGGTACATCTGGCATTAGCGTGGTGCGGCTTTTGCTCATTACTGCCAGCACTTTTAGCCGACCACTTTTAACATGCGGCTGCACTTCGAGGGCATTGACTGCCACTGCGTTTACTTGGCCACCAATCGTATCGGTAATCGCCTGAGTGCCACCTTTGTACGGCACATGGGTAAGTTGAATGCCTGCAGCACGCTCGAATAGCTCAATTGCCAAATGTGGCGTGGCTCCATTGCCGGGCGAACCGTAGGTGATTGTTTGCGGTTTTTTCCTCGCTGCATCGATGAGTTTTGCAAGCGAGTCGAGTTCTGAGTTCGATGGCACTGCAATTACGACCGGAACTCTGCCTACAAGCGATATGGCTGCAATATCGGCAGCAATGTCGAAAGGCGGTGGCTGAAACAATGAAACGTTTGCAGCAACTGCATTGGCTGCCATCATTAACGTATAGCCGTCAGAGGGGGCATCAATCATGCTGCGCGTGGCAATATTGCTGCCCGCGCCAGGTTTGTTTTCAACAATTACACTTTGGCCAAGTGTTTGTTGTAGCTGTTGGGCAATTGCACGGGCTATTAAATCGACTGCGCCGCCTGCTGAATAGCCTACTAGGATTCGAATAGGTTTTGCTGGATAGTTGGCTTGTGCATGGCTTGAACGGATTAATGCAAAGAGTGCCGTGCCAACACCTAATTGAGAAAAATGTCTTCTATCCATGAGTTTGTTTCCGTTGGTAGTTGCCGATCATCCGATTATCGGATGAATTTCTATTTAAGTTTACGTTTGATAACGAACGCACGCAAAATTGCTGCACTAGATATTTGGAGTTCCTTATGGATCGTAGGCTGTTTGTCGCTGCAGGTGTTGCATCGAGTATTTTCCCTTTTGCTCACGCTCAAAGCCAAGTGCTAAGTACTGCGATTAACCGCACGGCAAGGTGTCGAATGCTCTCCCAACGTGCGGTGAAAGCCTATGGTCTAATCAC
>JAYWIG010000011.1:0-5423 GCA_043789035.1 Betaproteobacteria bacterium | reverse complement strand
AAAACTTCGATGCCAATGACCAGCACGTTGTGCAGATCGTCGATTGGCTTTGGCAATATGCTTTTGAACAACGTGCGAGTGATATACATCTCGAACCGCGCAGAGAGCAGGGCGTTGTTCGATTCCGTATCGACGGTGTCTTGCATAACGTCTACCAAGTACCCTCAGCTGTACTCGCTGCCATGACTGCCCGCATTAAATTGCTTGGCCGTATGGATGTGGTTGAAAAACGCCGTCCTCAAGATGGCCGTATTAAAACCCGTACTATAGACGGTAAAGAAATCGAGCTTCGCTTATCGACATTGCCAGTAGCGTTTGGCGAAAAGCTTGTGATGCGAATTTTCGATCCAGAAGTGATGGTGCGAGACTTTGCAGAGCTGGGTTTCTCAGAAGAAGATTTGAATGCTTGGAATGGCATGACGTCTAAACCTAATGGTATTGTTCTTGTCACTGGCCCGACTGGCTCTGGTAAGACCACTACGCTTTACACTACGTTGAAGCAGCTGGCTACCGAAGAAGTCAACGTATCAACGGTGGAAGACCCTATCGAAATGGTCGAGCCAAGCTTTAATCAAATGCAGGTGCAGTCAGGCATCGATTTAAACTTTGCAGAAGGTGTACGCGCCCTGATGCGCCAAGACCCAGACATCATTATGGTGGGCGAGATTCGCGACCTTGAAACCGCCAACATGGCGATTCAAGCCGCATTGACTGGGCATTTGGTGCTATCGACGCTGCATACCAACGACGCACCTTCGGCCATTACCCGTATGCTCGATCTCGGGGTGCCTGCGTATCTCATCGCTTCAACCGTTATAGGCGTCATGGCGCAACGCTTGGTACGCACACTTTGTCCAAGTTGCAAAGAAATTGGCTTTGAAATGGCCGATGGCGCTTGGCAAGGTTTAATCGCTCCGTTCCGCGCTGCAAAACCTGCAAAACTTTACAAACCCGTTGGCTGCCTTGAATGTCGAATGACAGGCTATCGGGGCCGCAGCGGTTTATATGAAATGCTTGTACTCAATGATGAGCTGCGCAACTTGATTAAGAGTGACATGGATTTGCAGGCTTTTAAGCAAGCCGCATTACGCACTGGCATGAAACCACTTCGATTGGCAGGTGCGCAGAAGATTGGCGCGGGGCTATCGACGATTGACGAGGTTTTGAAGTCTGCTCCGTTGGCTTGATTGCTTCTGTCAAATTGCACCGCACCTCGGTGGATGTGGTTCGACATGACAGTTTTAGGCAGCTGGGGCTAGGTTTTGTTATGATTCGGCACCGTTGACTAGCTACTAGCCCGAGAAACAGCCTGCTATTTTCCCTTCCTCCGTCAATAATCGCATAGAAAAGCGACGGGGATTCGACGCAAGCTTGTGCAAAAAGTTGCACGCCTAAAACCAATCTAAAAGGAACCCATAATGACTGAAGCAAAAGGTTTAAGTACCCCTGTAAAAATGAAAAGTGAACTCGCAGCCTTGATTGGTGCGACAGAACTCCCGCGAACTGAAATCACTAAGAAAATTTGGGATTACATTAAGGCTAATAAGTTACAGACTAAAACTGTAAACGGCAAACCTGAGAATGCAGGCAAATACATTGTGACCGATGCCAAGTTGTTGCCTATATTCAAGAATACAAAATCTACCAGCAAGTCGGGAAAGTTGACCGACCTGACGGGTATCAAAGTTGGCGAAACTGTTGACATGATGCAGATGGCTGCGATCGTTGGTGCCAACGTCGCTTAGTTCAATCAATAATCGCCGCACCCAAGGTATCTAACTTCTGTGGATCAATCGCAATTAAGCTCCCGGTTCTAGGCATCTGCGCGTAGCTATCGGAAAGCAGCGGTTGTGCCAGTTGCATGCGAATGCGGGCAATCTCGTTCGCCGCGAGGGTCACTACGCTGGCTTCCGGCGTCAGTATGAAAAGCCCGCTATCTAAATTGAGTTTGGAATCAATCGAGATAATCTTCGCCTGCACAGTGCGGGTTCCTTGTTTAATCAAAACTTTTTGGCCAATCACGGCAGGCTTTTCATGCATCCAGCACCATTGCGCGATCAATTCTTTCGAACTATGGAGTTGTGCCTCCGCAGCTGCGATCATGTCACCGCGGGAAACACCGACGTCCTCTTTTAAAGTGATACTGATACTTTGGCCAGCGACAGCCATCGGCAACGAATTACCAGATGCGTAAATGGCAGATACGGTGGTTTGCGCGATTTCATCGCCACTGGCTGAATTGATCTGCACTAGCTGCCCTACCGCTAAAGTTCCCGATTCGATGCGACCGGCAAATGCGCGGTAATCATGGAGTAGCTCTGATTTGATTCCCTTACCAGTGGGGCGCATTACCGATTGCACTGAGAAACGAAGCGGCGCCGTCACTGGAAAGCGAGAATTAGCGGGAGTGATAGCCAATAGTTCGATCAAGGTAGGGCCGTGGTACCAAGTAATTCGATTCGCGCCATAGCTTGCGCTAGCATGAACAACATTGTCGCCCTCGAGCGCGCATACCGGCACGATGTCGGCATTGGCAAGGCTTTTTAGTTCAATACAAATCGCGTCGTATTTGCTTTGATCGAAGCTGATTAAGTCGAGCTTATTCACAATGAACACAAGTTTCGACACCTGCAACATTTGCGCAACCCGCACATGGCGGCGAGTTTGCTCGGTTGGCCCGCTGCGAGCGTCGATCATCACCAATTCTACGTCGGCTTGACTGGCGGCGCAGACCATATTGCGGGTGTACTGTACGTGGCCAGGCGCATCGCATAGAACATATGCACGGTCTTGATGACGAAAGTAGCGATAAGCCACATCAATGGTTATGCCTTGCTCACGCTCTGCGGCTAAACCGTCTGTGTACAAAGAAAGGTCTAGTTCACCGCGACCATTTCGTTTGGACGCTGCCTTTAAGTCTTGCATAATATCGTCGGTGATGAGGCCAAGATCGTGCATTAAACGGCCGATTAAGGTGCTCTTGCCATCATCAACGCTGCCTGCAGTCATGATGCGTAGGGTTGAGTTTAATGTACTCATTTAAAAGTATCCCTCTTTTTTTCGATTTTCCATGGCGGCTTCGGATTGTTGGTCGTCCAATCGGGTGGCGCCGCGTTCACTGACTTTGGCGATTAATGTCTCTTGCAGAATTGCAGCGTTGCTTCCCGCTGATGATTCCACAGGGCAAGTGCAGGTCATGTCACCCACCGTGCGATATCGAACTTGAACTTCGACAATTTGTTCACCAGCCAATGCGGGTGTTGCGTGGGTTATGGCCAGCCATTTACCCTGCCTCCAAACACAGGGCCGAGTGTGCGCGTAGTAAATCGATGGCAAGGCAATTTCTTCGCGAGTGATGTAGGACCAAACATCAAGCTCTGTCCAATTGCTAATCGGAAACACCCTCATGTGTTCACCTTTTAGCACTCTGCCGTTGTACAAGCTCCAAAGCTCAGGCCGTTGGCGGCGTGGGTTCCATGCACCAAATTCGTCGCGATGCGAGAAAATACGTTCCTTAGCGCGCGCCTTTTCTTCGTCGCGGCGAGCGCCACCCAGTAAGCAATCAAAGCCTTGTTCTTGAATAGTTTCTAGCAAGGTCGTTGATTGCAGTGAATTGCGGGATGGCTGATCGCTCACAGTACCTCGTCGAATACTTTCTTCCACCAAGCCGACAACGAGTTGTTCCTTCGTTTTTGCGACGATTTCATCTCGAAAGGCGATTACTTCAGGAAAGTTATGCCCCGTATCGACATGCAATAAAGAGAAAGGTAGGTTCAGCGGATAAAACGCCTTCTGCGCAAGTTTTAATAAAACCAATGAGTCTTTGCCCGCTGAAAATAGCAAGGCGGAGTTACGAGTTTCGGCCACAGCTTCACGAATAATATGAATGGCTTCATTTTCCAAAGCATCGAGGTGAGTGGTCATAGCGTTATTTCCTTCTTTGGTGCTTGGTAAGTGCGAACAAGTTTGCCGTTTGGGTCAATATGCAGGCCGCATTCTTTTTGCGTATCTGCCTCCCACCACCAACGGCCGGCTCTTGGGTGCTCACCCGGCTGAATGGCGCGAGTACACGGCGCGCATCCGATGCTTGGATAACCTTGGGCATGCAGGCTGTTAACAGGAATTTCATGATGATGAAGATAGGCCCATATTTCTTTTTCAGTCCAATTTAAAAGTGGGTTGCACTTGGGCAAATTTGTGGCAGCATCGTGCGCTAGAAGTTGTAAGTTCTGCCTTCCATCTGATTGCTCTTTCCGCAAGCCAGTTACCCACGCGTTAGCACCTTGAAGCGCTCGTTTTAATGGTTCAATTTTTCGAATTGCGCAGCAGGCTTTGCGGGCTTCAAGCGAGTCGTAAAACCCGTTAATACCGAACTGCATTGCTAACGCCTCAACCGCATCCGATTTCGGAAAGTACACGCGAATACCAAAGCTTTTGCTACGTGCAAGTAAATCATAAGTCTCTGGGTTCAGTCTTCCAGTATCTAGCGTAAATATCTGAATTGGTAGGTTATGAGCTTTCACTATATGCGCAAGCACCATGTCTTCAGCACCTAGGGAGCTAGCCATCTTTACATGCTCATGACTGGCTGTAAGGTTACGAAGTGTGGAAATAGTTTCGTCGAAATGAGCAATACTTTGCATAGGATGATTCTTTAGAAATAGAGATATTTCGCAGATGCGATAAGAAGTAACGACGCGAGCAAACTGCGGCTTACGTCTTGATTAAGGCGCTCGCTTAGCCGTACACCAATCCAAATGGCAGGTACGGAACCGATGAGTAAGCTCATCAGTAATACACCGTCCAGGTTGCCAGCGAAGGCATGCCCAATCGCACCGACTGTGGTAAGCGGTACAGCGTAAGCGATATCGGTTGCGGCGACTTGTCTAGGTTCTAACTCAGGGTAAATGAGCGCCAGAACTGTACAACCGATAGCGCCCGCGCCGATGGATGACCAAGCCACCATCCAACCAATAATGCCACCGCAAATAAGTGTAAGAACGGTACGAATACTCTTGTTTGCAATTCGAAATGAGCCAAGCTTATTGCGAAAACTAATTGCTAGTGCAGTGCCTAACAATGCAACACCTAAGCCTGAGCGTATTAGGCTATTCACGTCAGCGCTCGGTGTGCTTTGCATGGAGCCTAAGGCTATTAAGCAAGCGGGTAGACTAGATGCCAACATGAGCGCAGCGATACGCCACTGCACCAATTTTGTTTTTCGATGCGCGACAACGCCGACTGTTTTTGTAATCGCTGCGAAGGCTAAATCGGTACCAACTGCAATTGCAGGCGGGATGTGAAATATTTGCAGTAGTGCGGGAGTCATCAAGGAGCCTCCGCCAACTCCTGTTAAGCCAATGGCTAAACCGACAAGGGCTCCTGTGAGAATGAGACCAATGAACTTGTTTCCGAGTTCAAAG
>JAYWIG010000010.1:0-5426 GCA_043789035.1 Betaproteobacteria bacterium | reverse complement strand
GCGAGAATCGTAATTGGCTGCAAGAAATCTTTGAACAACAGCACCAGCACCATGTAAATACAAAGCACTCCAATACCCATGGCAACACTAAAGCTTTCAAACAGTGCTTTCATTTCTTGTGCATCACCTAGCTCAGCAATTCGCACACTAGGTGGTAAGTTTTTCAGCGATGGCAAGGCCATTGCTTCATCATTGACTTCGCCTAAGGTGCGCTGCGCTAACTCCACGTCAATGGTGACATTCCGACTACGATTTAAGCGGTCAATTTGCGCAGGGCCGCTTTGCACGGATATTGACGCCACGTTACCCAAGAGCACCGGCCCAAATTTACCAGGTACGGCTAAGCGCTCAATCGATGCCACGTCAGCCCGCACATTCAAAGGCAACTGAACCCGAATCGGTACCTGCCTCTCCGAAAGATTAAGCTTAGTGAGAGCCAGGGTATAGTCGCCCGAGGTAGCGATGCGTACCGTGTCGGCAATACTTTGCGCAGTAACTCCCATATCTGCCGCTTTCGCGAAGTCAGGTTTGACGATAATTTCTGGGCGTACCAAGCTAGCACTTGAAGACACATTGCCAATGCCTTGCAAAGTGCGAAGCTCACGCTCCACATCGCGGGTAGCGACATCCAGTGCGATTGGGTCTTCACTGCGTAAAACGATCTGCAATTTCACGCCGGTATCTTGTGCGCCTACTTGTAAGCGAACACCCGGTTGATTTTCAAGGCGCTTTCGAATTTCAGTTTCAACTTCTTGCTGGTTTCGGGCCCGCTCAGTTCTATGAGTCAGCGTAACTGTGAGCGCCGATTTTCTCGACTCAGCCGCCGCGCCTTGAGCAAACACATCGCCCGTCAAGCCACCACCGACAGAGCTAAACACCGACTTCACATCAGCCACTTTCATCAACTCGGCCCTTACCCTTTCAGTTGCGAGACGTGTTTGCGCCAAAGTTGAACCCGGTGGCAACTCAATACTTACCAAAGTTTGAGCTCTATCAGCAGGCGGAACAAAACCTTTTGGCAGCAAACCAATGAAGCCCACCGAGCCAGCAAAAAAGGCCAGCGCCAATGCCACGGTGACCCAACGCCAACGAATGCACCACCCGACCACCCGCAGATAGAGTGCCATCATGCGCGATGTTTTTTCTTCGACCTGCTTTACTGGCTTCAGTAAATAGGCTGCCATCATTGGTGTGAGCAAGCGAGCAACGACTAAGGAGGCAAGAATGGCCAGCACCGCAGTCCAGCCGAATTGCTTAAAGAATTTGCCTGGAATGCCGCTCAAAAATGCAGTAGGTAAAAACACTGCTACAAGCGCAAACGTCGTTGCGATGACGGCCAAACCAATTTCATCAGCGGCTTCGAGTGCTGCTTGCATGGGCGTTTTACCCATTCGCAAGTGTCGCGCAATATTCTCGATTTCCACAATCGCATCGTCAACCAAAATACCCACAACCAATGCTAGAGAAAGCAATGTCACAGTATTCAGTGAGTATCCAAAATAATTCAGCCCCAAGAACGTAGGAATTACACTCAGAGGTAAAGCAGCGGCACTCACAAACGTGGCGCGCCAATCCCGTAAGAAGAGCCAAACGACGAGAATCGCCAGCAAACCACCTTCATACAATAAATGCATGGAGCCATCAAAGTTTTCTTGAACCGGGTTCGCATTATTAATGGCTTGGACAAACTTAATCTCTGGGTGCGCAATGCGCAACTCTTCGACCGCCGCTTCTACACCTTTTTGTACGGTAATTTCGCTTGCACCTCTCGTACGCAATACTTCAAAGCTAACTACCTCGTCATTATTCAAAAACGTCTGCGAGCGCAACTCTGCTGTTGTGTCTGTGACTTTTGCAACCTGGTTTAAACGAATTTGCCGACCGTCTTGCAAAGGCAATTGGATACCCGCAAGCTCAGCGGCGGTCTTTACCGTTGCGATAGTACGCACGGCTTGCTCTACCCCTCCGACATCGCCTCGGCCACCAGGAGCCTCAACTTGCACCGTTTTTAAACGACGCGATACGTCAGCCGCAGAGACATTCAATGCGGCCATCTTGGCCTCATCAAGTTCAATACGAATTTCTCTTGTGCGGCCACCCATACGTTTAATAGAACCAACACCACTCAACGAAAGCAGCTTCTTATTGACATTGTTATCAACAAACCAAGACAGCGCTTCTTGATCGAGCAACGTTGAACTAATGGCGTAGGTTAAAACTGGGCGTCCAGCAGTACTGGCTTTCGTGACTGCAGGTTCCACCATTTCAGGTGGTAGCTCTGATCGAATACGGCTCACCGCATCTCGTACTTCCGTCACAGCTTCAGACGAGTTTTTCTCTAGAACAAACTCCACGGTGACGTTTACTGCGCCGTCAAGCACTTTGGAGTAAATATTCTTCACGCCCTGCAGGGGTGCAACCGCATTTTCGATTTTCTTAGCAACTTCAGTTTCTAACTGCGCGGGAGCCGCGCCAGCTAAAGTCGCATCGACGCTAACAAAGGGCAATTCAATATCGGGGAAATCTTGAACAGCCGATGCCTTAAATGCCAGTAAACCCGCAAGCGTTAATAAAACAAACAGCAACACCGCCGGAATTGGATTGCGAATTGAATAGGCTGAGAAATTAATCATTACTTCACCACCTTAACGAGGTCGCCGTTATTCAAAAAGGCAGCACCAGCCGCAACTATTTGCATCTCAGGTTTTAAGCCCTCAACAACTTCAATACGATCACCTTCGCGCCTGCCGGTTCTAACCTTCTGTGCAGTGACACGATCACCGGTGATAAAGAACAGATACGTAAACCCATCTCGCACCACCAAGGCTTGCTGCGGCACACTCAGTACCTGCGCAGAGCCTAAATCAAAATTACCGGTTGCAAACATGCCGTTCTTTACCGACTTATTGACAGGCAAATCGACATACACAAGGCCATTACGCGTCTGGGTGTCGACCGAGGGGCCGATGATCCTTACTTTACCTTGTACAGATGCACCGGCAACTTGCAACTCAACGCCCATACCAGGATTAATCAAATTGAGTTCAGAAGATGGCACCTCGGCCCGCCACTCTAGACGGCCTTTGCGAATCAATCGAAACATTTCTTGGCCAGTACTAACCACAGCGCCAACCGTAGCACTGCGCGCGGAAATAACGCCATCATCGGGAGCTGTGACCTGCGTATTCCTAACTCGAAGCTGTTGGACTTTGACCTGCGCGCGAATTGCTTGCAGGCGTGCTGCGGCAGTTTGCTCACCAGTCAATAGCTGTTGAATTTGCTGTTGACTTAAAGCACCTGTATCTTGAATTTGACGTGCTCTGGCAGCATTTGATTTCGCTTCAGCCAAAGACGCCTCGGCTTCAACAACACTAGCTTGCACAACGGCTAAATCTGCTGCAATCGTTTCTGACGAAAATACGGCGAGAACTTGCCCACGCTTCACATAATCGCCAACGTTCACATTTACTTGGTTTAAGCGCAGGCCATTGGTTTCTGTACCGATGACCGCTTCTTGCCACGCCACCACGTTGCCATTACTTTGCAACTTCTTTGTCATGCTCATTGGCTGAGGCTTAATCACATTGACAACCAAAGCAGGTTTACTTGGGGCCTGAGATTTACCTTCTGCGGCAACTTTTCCGTCGCCCTTTTTATCTTGCGCAATCGACACTTCGGCTTGCAACAATAGCGCACCCAATAGCAGGGCAATCAAACTGATCGAAACTGTATTTTTTGAATTCATCTTCATCGTCATCATTCCTATTTCATCTCAGTAGGTTGCCAACCGCCACCCACTGCTCGATACAAACCAATCCATGCTAAAAGTTGATCGCGTTTCAATATTCCCAGCTCAACATCGGCTGCTAACGATTGCCTGCGAGCGTCTTCAAGCTCTAGCAGATTACCGATTCCAACTTTCCATTTCGATTGGGCTGCGCTAAGCGCTTCTCTGTAGCCTTTAGCGGCTATATCCGTGTCGACCTGCCTATCGGACGCAACCTGGATGCGAACCAAGGAATCTTCGACCTCTTTAACTGATTGTCTAACCTTGGCTCGGTACAAGCGTTCTGCTATGCCGTAGCTTTGTTTGGCCAACTCCAAGTTGGCATTTTTTAAGCCGCCATCGAACAACGGCAATGATAGTGAGGGGCCGATCGACCAAGTATTAACGTTGATCGATGAGCCGCCGCTAGAAAATCTCACAGGTGTGACTGAACCAGCTAAAGTGAGTCTTGGGTACTTAGCTGCCTCTGAGGCACCGATATCCGCACTGGCAGAGGCCACATCGAATTCCGCCGCAAGTACATCTGGCCTTTGCGCCAATGCTTGCGCTGGCACCGCACTGATATCGAACGATTTCAACACTGGCAGTTGAGCACTTCCCGCAATCAATTTTTGCTGCAATTCCTTTTCATCGAATGCGGTCAATGCCACAATCGATTTAAGCGCAAGAGCGCATTCACTTTTTTGAATAATCAATCGACGGTTTGCGTCAGCCGCACTCGCCCTTAAAACCGCAACGGTGGCAGGAGGTTGAAAACCGGCCTTCGCTGCCAATTCGGTTAACCGAAAAGTTTCATTGCGTGATTGTGAATCGGCAGCGAGCACAAGCACTTGTTGCTCACAAAAGCGATATTGCACATACAGGTTGGCAGTCTCAGAAGCAACAGCGACTCTGGCGTCATGCCAATCGGCATTGCGAGCCTTGAGTTTGGCCAGTGCCGATTCAGCTTCCCGCTGAATACGACCAAACAAATCAAGCTCCCAACCAGCGGTGATTGGTAATTGCGTTTGGCTTCGAACCACTGCAGGCCCTCCAAACGAGAAGGCAGAGCGAGTTTGCGAAAGACCCATGGACGCATTGGGGAGCTTCGCTGCATCGACTTGCGCTAGCCCATTACGGGCCTGCACCAAGCGCAACTCAGCTTGTGTGACCGTTGCACTGGTCTCTTGTGCTTTAGCAATTAATTCGACAAGGGCTGGATCTTTCAACTGCGCCCACCATGCCACTAACTGTGCTTTTTCACCGCCATGAGGCGCGGGAGCACTTGCTACCCAATTTGACGCAAATGCATTCTGTAGTTTCGCTGGATCAAAGTCAGGGCCTTTTTTACTAAAAAACCCGTTACCTGCGCAACCCGAGATCAACGTTACCAAGAGCAGCGCACTCGCTAGTTGTCCTAGACATTTTTTCATCAACGCCTTCCATCCTTTTTTACGTCTTTTCTTACATCATTTATCGTCGATGTTTCTCCCGCACGTCGCTGCTTTTCAGCGGCCACCATGCCAACGGCATACAACGCCAACCTATCAGCCAACTGTTCGATTGCCTTAGCGTTACCAACAACGGCAGGAGAGATTTTGGCAATCACATCTTGTGCAACAAAATAGTGAACGCCCATTCCTACTAGCGTAATCGCAAG
>JAYWIG010000009.1:0-5428 GCA_043789035.1 Betaproteobacteria bacterium | reverse complement strand
CCTCTGAAGTCGCTCTTAATTGAATAAGGTCTCTGAGTTCTAGTGAGAAACCTGTGGCTGGGCGCGCACGGCCAAAAGCCTTGCCCACATTATCGTAGCGTCCGCCTCGTGCCAATGCAGTTGGGAACTCACCTACATAGGCCGCGAAACCAACGCCATTGTGATAGCCATAGCCACGCAGATCGGCCAAATCTAACGACAGCTTTACTTGAGGATATCGCGACCAAAGCGGCGAGTTTGCCAAACGCTCTAAATCGCCCAGAGCAGAAATAATGGCTGGGTTATTCGGCAACACCTTACGTGCGTTCGCAAGAGCGGCATCTACATGCCCGTAGCATTGCGTTAAGCCAGCTAGTGCCTTTACGGCTTGTGACGAGCCCAGCGCGGCAAGCGACGCGGAGTCTTTTTGCGTCAGCATTTCATAAATCGAATCGCGTTGTGCAGATAGTGTCTCATCGAACGCGAGTAGCGCAGGCACGATGCCGTAGTGGCAAAGATCCAGTGTAATAGCTGCTTCGCCATCTGTTGTTGAGCCCGCGGGGAGCGCTGCGCGAAGCGATTCGACCACCAACTCTAGCGCTTCCAAATCTGCTTCTAAACCAGCATGGCCATAAATTTCGCCACCAACTTGGAACAGCTCTCGCTTACTTAAACCGCTTTGCGGCAAAGTATGTAAAACCGAGCCAGCATAGCAAAACCGCGCAACACCTTGGCGGTTAAGCAGGTGGGCATCAATGCGAGCAACTTGAGGGGTCATATCGGCACGTACACCAAGTGTTCGGCCAGATAACTGATCAACCAATTGAAATGTTCGGCTACCTAAATCGCTACCGGATCCGGTCAGCAATGAATCGAGATGTTCAATAAGTGGAGGGATCACCAACTCATAACCGTAGTTACGATAGATATCGAGTAAGCGGCGTCGGAGATCCTCTATTTGTCTCGCTTCTGACGGCAAAACGTCAGCAATACTTTCGGGAAGTAACCAGCGCGGCATAGTCGACCTGTTCTTGAACCTAGCAGCAGCCAGAGTGTGGGTTGGTAAAAATGAGCAGAACCTACTATTTTAACCGCAACCCAACTCCGCTCGAATTCACGCTAGAGAAACTACCCTACTTCTTAGCGCCACCTGCGCCTGCATTGCGGAAGTATCTAAAGAAGTCGGCCGAAGGGTCGACCACCATGACGTCGGTTTTGTTTCTAAACGAGGCACGATACGCTTCTAAGCTGCGATAGTAATTGGCGAACTCGGCGTTCTGACCAAAGGCTTCCGCATATAAACCTGCTGCTTTTCCATCGCCTTCACCGCGTAGTTTTTGCGAATCCCTGTAGGCTTCAGCCAGCAGTACTTCTCGCTGCCTATCGGCATCAGCGCGAATCTTTTCACTCTCGGCAAAACCTGTAGCCCGACGTTCGTTAGCAACCCGTTTGCGCTCCGATGTCATACGATCAAAAACACGCTCTTGTACCTCTTGCGCAAAATCTACTCGCTTCAGGCGAACGTCAATCACTTCTACGCCCAATTGCTTGGCATCTTCACTGACTTTAGCTCGAACCGCTTCCATCATTTTGTCGCGCTCGCCAGAAATAACCTCTGACACGGTCCGTTTAGCAATCTCATTATTCAAAGCATCGCGAAGGCTGCGCTGAATACGATCCGAAGCTGTGGTAAAGCTACTATTCGCAGAACGAACGAACGCTCTTGGATCAGCAATTTTCCATTTAACGTAAGTATCCATCTGCACGTTAAGCTTTTCCGATGTAATAAAACGATCTACATCTGGACTATCAATCGTCAAAATCCGATTATCGAAATAGACCACATTTTGCAAAGGTGGTGGAAGCTTGAAGTGTAAGCCCGGCTTGGAGATAACTTGTTTGATTTCGCCTAAGGAATAGACCACCGCCCATTGGCGCTGATCTACCACAAACACACAAGACATAAACAGCAATGCTGCCAATGCCAAACCAATAATGATTGGACCAATCTTATTCATCATCTACTCTCTTGTATTCTCTTTTTACCGTACGGCTTAGCGTTCGCGGCTTCGCGCGGTTTCACGTGAGCGTGTATCGGGAACCTCTGGTTTAATCGCTTCAGCGGCTGGCGCGGTCGATGGAACTGAAGGTTGAATCACCGCCCTCTGTGCATCGCCTTGGGTTTGCTGCAATAGCTTCTCAAGAGGCAAATAAAGCATGTTGCCATTCCCTTTAGAGTCGATGTAGACCTTACTTGTATTCGCAAAAATCTGCTGCATCGTCTCTAAGTACATACGTTCGCGAGTCACCTGAGGCGCTTTACTGTATTCGGTCAATACCGATTTGAAGCGCGAGGCATCACCCTCTGCTGTTGCCACCACACGCTGCTTGTAGCCTTGTGCTTCTTCGAGCAAGCGAGCTGACGTACCTTTGGCTTTTGGAATCACATCATTAGCATAGGCTTTGCCTTCGTTAATTGCACGTTCGCGATCTTGAGCTGCTTTGTTAGCATCTTCGAACGCAGCCTGCACTTCATTGGGCGGCTGGGCTTGCTGAATAGTGACGTCGACTATAGCAACACCTGCTTGGTATTTATCCAAAATCGACTGCATGATTTTTTGCGATTCTTTGGCAACCGCTTCTTTTTCTTCGTAAAGCACTTGGTCGATCGAACGACGGCCAACCACTTGCCTCATGGCAGTCTCAGCAGCTTGGCGAACAAAATCGTCCGGAACCGCACCGATAAAATTATTGAATAAATAATCCTTAGGATTCGCCAAACGATATTGCACAGCAAACTGCATGTCGACAATACTCTGGTCTTGCGTCAGTAAAAGGTTTTCTTTTGATTGCTTATTTTTTACACTGCTGCGATAACCAACTTCAACCTGACGCAACTGCTGCACGTTCAGCATCTCGTGGCTTTCGATCGGATAAGGCATACGCCATGTGAAACCAGCTCTGTCATTGGTGTACTTCCACTCGCCAAAACGGAGCACTGCCGCCATATTGCCCTCGGGCACGATATAGAAACCGCTCGCTAACCATAGCAAAAAAGCAATGCCTGCCGTACCTGCTAGCAGGCCGCCTGCCGCCTTCGCTGAAGGCATGTTGGGGCCAGAACCGCCTGAACCACCGCCTGGAGGTAAATTACCACCAGATTTTTTACCAAAGATGCCGTTTAATTTTTTGTTAAAGTCACGCCAAAGTTCGTCCAAGTCAGGCGGGCTACCACCTGGAGGCTTTTTATCGCCGCCGCCCTTACCCCATCCGGAGTCGCTCAGCGTGATCAAGCGTTTTAATCTATTCAAAGGATGCAAGGGATTCCACATAGATGGGGGTATTAACGTTGTAGGATATTTTTCAAAGGCACAAAGTTGAGCCGACTCAGTAACTATGAATTATGACAGGACTGGCCCATCGTCATCATTCGAACCAACTTCGGCCTCACCGACTGTAAGGGATAAACTGGGGGCTTCCAAAGCTTCTTTCAAGGCGAGCCGCAAACTATCTATCCCCAATCGTTCTTGAGCGGAGACATTGACTCGCGAAATGGCACCATCTAAGCGCCGCTCAATTCCAGCATTTTGTGCTCCAGAAAAGAGATCTATCTTATTAAAAACGACGACTTGAGGGATATCTTGGGCACCAATTTCTATCAGCACTTCGTTCACATTTTCAATTTGATCATCCCTATCATGCGCAGCGGCATCGACGACATGAAGTAATAAGTCAGCATTGGCAACTTCTTCCAACGTGGCATGAAACGCTTGTACCAAGGTATGCGGCAAATCGCGCACGAAGCCTACGGTATCGGACAGAACAACCGGCCCAAGTTCGGGCACAAAAATACGGCGCGTTAACGGGTCTAAAGTTGCAAAGAGTTGATCTGCAGCATAAGTCTGCGCGCTAGTCATTGCATTAAATAGTGTCGATTTTCCAGCATTCGTGTAACCGACTAAAGCGACGGATAACGTGCCTCGACGAGTGCGAGAGCTACGGCGGGTGCGGCGTTGCTTCTCAAGCGTTGTTAAGCGCTCTTTGATTTGTTTGATACGTGTGCCGATCATTCGCTTATCAAGTTCCAACTGAGTTTCGCCAGGGCCACCACGAACACCAATACCACCCCGTTGGCGCTCTAAATGCGACCAACCTCTGGTTAATCGTGCTGATAAATGTTCTAAGCGTGCTAGCTCGACTTGTAGCTTGCCTTCATGGCTTTTCGCACGTTGCGCAAATATTTCAAGAATTAACTCGGTACGATCAAGTACCCTGGCCTGCCAGCGCTTTTCAAGATTTCGCTGTTGAATTGGCGAAAGCGCTGGGTCGAATATTACATGCGGAGCTTGAGTACTCTCAACTAATGCGGCAATTTCATCGGCTTTACCGCTACCAACCAAGAAGGCGGGATCGGCCTTAGGACGCTTACAACTTACACGGCCAACTGGTGTATAGCCGGCAGATCGCGCCAGTGCTTCTAACTCGTCTAGCGGGTCTGTGAGGCGCAACGAGCTTTTGTTGCCACCTAGGGCAACATCAACAAGTACTGCTTGAAAGGCGGTCGAATCAGGGGCGGTGCTACTGCCGCTACCCTTGACAAGCCTTCCGCCCTGAACTTGAATCGTACTCAGAAGTGCTTAGCTTCTCGATTGATTAACGAGCGTCATTTTCGCCGCCAAGTACTGGCTCACTGTCTTTATCGTCATGGTTAAATGAGACTGAACGGGCCGGAACTACCGTGGAAATTGCATGCTTATAAACCATCTGAGTGACGGTATTGCGCAAGAGAACAACGTATTGGTCAAACGATTCGATTTGGCCTTGCAGCTTAATGCCATTGACGAGGTAGATTGAAACTGAAACATGTTCTTTACGCAGCAGGTTCAAAAACGGGTCTTGTAAGAGTTGCCCTTTATTGCTCATCGGAATTCACTTTCTTGTTGTTGATTTAAGTGTACTACTGGAATTTGATCAAAAAACTACTTTAGATATAGTCACTGCCAATAATACTACTGAGTTTTAAAGGCTGTGTTACGCAAGGCCAAAACCTGTTGTCAGCACCCCAACTTACATCAATCACCCGACTTTGCATATGGGTTATTCGAAGATCGCAACTCAATGCGCAACGGCGTTCCGACAAGCTTAAACTGCTCCCTAAACCAGCCTTCTAAAAAACGCTTGTATTGATCATTGACCGCATCGAGTGCACTTCCATGAATAACCACCAAGGGCGGGTTTTGGCCACCCTGATGGGCATAGCGCAATTTGGGCCGAAAAATACCTTTGCGTGGTGGCGCCTGTTTTTCTACAGCAGCAATAAGGGCACGGGTTAGCTTCGGGGTCGACAAGTTCGCAAAGGCGGCTGCATGGGCTTCGTCCACAGATTTGATCAACTGACCAACACCCTTGCCTTGAATCGCAGAAATATAGTGCAGCTTTGCAAATTTCA
>JAYWIG010000008.1:0-5458 GCA_043789035.1 Betaproteobacteria bacterium | reverse complement strand
CACCTTCGTAGGTTTGCTATTCATAGCCGCTGGTGTGTACTTAGCGAATAAGCGATAGGAACACTTCAAAAAGAAAACCCAGCTTAGCAAGTTGCTAGCTGGGTTGAAAGACACTCCCGAAGTTCGAGGAGGAGATTTTCGGTAGTGAGTGCCTAGGAGACTCTGTTCAAAAGCTTTACTTTACTTAACCAGCTTTACGTGCCTTAGGCGCTTTAGCCGCTGTTACAGTTGCCAAGTTGGCTTCTGCGTAATCAGCAACTTGCTTGCTTGCCTTGTTAACTTGGTCCCAAGCGCTGTTCGCTGCGGCTACTGCAGATTTAGCGAAAGTTGTAACGCCTTCTGAACCAGCCGGTGCATTCTTTGAGAATGCATCAATCGCTGCATGCAACTGCTTATTCGATGAGGCTAAGTGCTTTTCGAAAATGCCAGCAATTTCAGTATTGGTTTGTTGAGCGATGTCATAAACATGCTTGGCATAGGCAGCTGCTTTTTCAGCGGCTGGTTGTGCTGATGCAGTAGCGATTTCAGCCAAGGCCTTTGAGTCTTTAGCTGAGATCGCTGTTTCAACAGTGCTAGTGATTTCGCCAAGGGTTGCCTTGCTGGCTTGTACGTTTAAAGCCGCGAACTTCTCGAAGCCGTCCATCGTAATGGCCGTCATTGCTTTAAATGATTCGAGTGCTGATTTTTGCAATTGCAGCAATTGGTCTGGTGATTGAAACATGTTTAATCCTAATTTGAGAGTTGAGAAATCCAAATCCAACAAGATTCAGATAAATAGTTAGTTAAATCAGTAGCTTAAGAAACTGCATAAGTCTTAGGAACTTATTTTTATTTCTATGTTGCACTGCAACAAATCAAATGATGAAGGCACTCAAATCGAAAGTCAAGTGTTGTGGCGTTGTACGTGTTTAGAGTGCAACATCTAAAATGGGCCAGTGAAAGCTTTTTATTCCGATGTTTTTGTACTGCCTTTACCGGCGTCGCACCGATTCCCGATGGACAAGTATCGCTTGCTAAGAGAGGCCGTTGCGTGCGAGCTACCAGCTATTGCCTTGCTGCAACCCGAGGCTGCTAGCGACGGTGTTTTAGCACTCGCCCATCATCCGCGCTATATATACGAGCTTACTACAGGTTCTTTGCCGGTATTAGCGCAAAAGGCCATTGGTTTTCCTTGGTCGCCAGAAATGGTTGAACGTTCTCGACGTTCGGCTGGTGCTACGATTTGTGCAGCTCGTGCCGCTTTGATTGACGGTGTTAGCCTTAATCTTGCCGGTGGCACCCATCATGCTGAATTCGAAGCTGGTGGAGGCTATTGCTGCTTTAACGATATTGCGGTTGCGGCTCGATTAATGCAGGCAGAAAAACGAATTAAAACCGCGCTTGTGATCGATCTCGATGTCCATCAAGGCAATGGCACTGCTCAAATTTTGCGCGACGACGCAAGTGTATTTACGTTCTCAATGCATGGCGAAAAGAACTACCCCTTTAAAAAAGAATTGAGTGATCTCGATGTTGGGCTGGCCGATGGCACCGGCGATGAAGTGTATCTCAATGCTTTAGATAGGGCACTCCAAACTATCGCTTCACTGGTCACTCCCGATTTGATTTTTTTCCTAGCTGGGGCGGATGTTTTCGAACATGATCGTTTGGGAACCTTGGCATTGAGTAAGGCTGGCATCGCAAGGCGGGATGCGGAAGTCTTTGAGTTTGCCTGCACCGCCTACAATAAACCAGTACCTGTCGTGGTTGCAATGGGTGGAGGCTATTGCCCTGAGATTAGCGACATTGTTGACATTCATTTATCTACCGTGAAAGCTGCCTTTCAGTTTTATAGCACCTACAAGTTAACGACTAGATGACATCAAAAATTACTCCGCATTTACGTAGCGACTACCGCTGGTTTACTGAAATTTCAACTCGTTGGGCAGATAACGACGTTTACGGGCACATTAATAACGTTGTTTACTATGCTTTCTTTGATACGGCGGTAAACCAGTTTTTGATTAACAGTGAAGTGCTCGACATCCATGCGGGTTCACAAATCGGGCTGGTGATCGAAACTGGCTGCAACTACTTTGCACCCCTCGCGTTTCCACAGCCAATCAAAGCGGGGATTCGAGTGACTAAGTTGGGCTCTTCAAGCGTTCGCTATGAGGTTGCCCTTTTTGCAGACGGTTCTGATATGGCTGCTGCCCAAGGGCATTTTGTACATGTGTATGTAAATAAGGCGACTCGTCGCCCTGAGTCTCTCAACCTGCCTCTTCGCGCTTGTTTAATGACTATTTTTGTTGAACCAATTTAATTTCTTCAGGGTCTTTATGTCTGATTCCTTATTTGCTATGCCCAGCGCTGAACAAACCGCTGCTGTTGATTTCGCTATGTCTAGCCGCCGTTCAATTCGCTCTTACCTGCCGAAAGAGGTTGATAAAAAGCTAATAGAAGAATTACTCGCTGTTGCATCGCGTGCTCCTTCTGGTACAAATATTCAACCTTGGAAAGTTTATGTGCTTGCGGGCCATGAGAAGCGCGGCCTTTGCAGCGCCATTCAAACGGTATTCAACGATGCCGAGTTGATGAAAAGTGCAGTTGACGAGTACAGCTATTACCCAAGCCAATGGGTAACCCCGTATATTGATCGCCGCCGCAAGGTTGGCTGGGATCTATATGGCTTGCTCGGTATTGGTAAGGCCGATAAAGACAAAATGCGTGTCCAGCACTCGAAAAACTATGATTTTTTCGACGCACCCATTGGGCTCATGTTTACGATAGACAGAATGATGTCTCAGGGCAGTTGGCTCGATTACGGCATGTTCTTGCAAAACATCATGGTAGCGGCGCGCGCTCGTGGGTTGCACACCTGCCCCCAAGCGGCATTTACTCAATTCCATAAAACAATTACCGAATATTTGAAATGCCCGGGCAATGAAATGTTGGTTTGTGGCATGTCGTTAGGGTATGCAAACCCAGATGCAATTGAGAACTCGCTTGTTACCGAGCGAGAGCCGGTTGCAGGCTTCACTCAATTTCGCGGTTTTTGATGATGAATTTTTGCCTCTAAAGCGCGTGAAATGCTGATGATTTAGTCAATGCAAGCAAATAGTTCACAAATAACTGTATAAAGTTTCCGTAACTTATTGAATTGATGTGAATTTTTGTTACACTCAACTCTCGCTTCCACGGTGCCATAGAGCGAAAAGCCCCATGTGCCTTGGAAATTCAGGGAAATCGTTGATCGTCTCGCTTCTTTGAGCGGTCTGACGAACGGGAGTTGATTCGAATATGGTTCAGTTTCTTTGTAGCTCGCGAAGACTTAGTCTCTTTCGCGTGGTCTTGCTCGGTGCGATTTTCGGTGGCTTAAGCCTTCTGGCAACGCATAGCGGCGCCAAGCCTGTAGTTAAATCGGCTTCTAAAGCAGTTTCTCAATCCGCCGCGAAATCATTCACTAAATCTGCCTCGAACAACCCGTCAAAATCAGCAAAGGTGGCGAAGGGGAAGTCTGCTAAGCAAGGCAAAGTTGCGCTGAACAAGAAGGCAACAAAATCTGCAAGACTTGCTGCTGCTGGGCCAGCTGAGCCACCCAGAGTCTCCCTTGGTCAAGCGATTGGATTGCACGCAGTCAGCGATCCTGCTGATTTAAAGTCATCAGTCGCATTGGCAGTGGATTCCCGGACAGGCAAAATTCTTTTCGAGAAAAATTCCCAAGCCGTATTGCCGATTGCCTCCATCACAAAACTCATGACAGCCATGGTAGTGCTTGATGGAAAGCAAGCACTGGGCGAACCGCTCGAAATCTCAAGCGCTGATGTAGACCTTGAGAAAAATAGCCGTTCACGCCTGCGCACCGGCAGTGTACTGAATCGTGGCGAACTTTTACAGTTAGCTCTGATGGCTTCGGAAAATCGTGCTGCAAATGCCTTAGGCCGCTACTACCCTGGGGGTTCAGAAGCCTTCATCGCCGCGATGAATCTGAAAGCAAAATCGATTCAAATGGAAGACACTCAATTCTTTGATGCAACAGGCTTATCGAGTCGGAATATGAGTAATGCCCGTGATCTAGTGCAACTTGTAAAGCGCGCAGGTGATTACCCTTTGATTCGTCAGTACTCGACTGCATCTGAGCTAACTGTCGATACAGGCTTTCGAATGATTAGCTTTAAGAATACGAATCGCTTGATCGAAAACCCAGATTGGCAAATTTCCCTCTCTAAAACAGGTTACATATCGGAAGCGGGTAATTGCTTGGTAATGCATACCCGTGTGAATGAGCAGCCGGTTGTCATGGTGTTTCTTGATGCCGTTGGGCGTTACACTAGGTTTGCTGACGCGTCCCGTTTGCGGGCTTACCTAGAAACTGGCGATAAGCTAGTAAAAGTACAAACTCGCCAAAAGGCAAATAAAGAATTGTTGAAACCTTCAAAAGCTTAACGTTGTAAGTCAAAGCCCAAGCTGCTGGAAATTTCTGCGGCTTTGATGCATAAGATGTCGATCCAATCTTCTTGTACGAAATCGGCGGGTGCTGAAATAGACATTCCTGCCACTAGCTTGCCACTATCGTCGCGAATAGCTGCAGCAACACAACGCACCCCCATTTCAAGCTCTTGATTATCTCTGGCATAGCCTCTGGCCCTTACCAAAGTTAACTCGCGTTCTAGTGCTTGGATATCGGTGATGCTGTTTTTGGTTTGCCCAGCTAAACCAGTTCTAGTTGCATAAGCTCTTACGTTTTTTAGGTCATCATGGGCCAAAAACAGCTTCCCAACCGAAGTTAGATGCAATGGTGCGCGCCCTCCTACAGCGCGAACAACCTGCATTCCAGAGCGTTCAGAGACGGCACGCTCAATATAAACAATTTCGTCGCCTTGTCGAATCGACAAGTTAATCGGCTGGTGAGTTGCTCTATGCAGTTCGCGCATTGGGCCTAAAGCCGCATCCCTGACGTTCAAGCGGGCTTTTACAAGATTGCCTAACTCAAGCAAGCGAATCCCCAGCTGGTAGGTGCCTGGCTCGGCCCTGTCGACAAATCGCGCGGTGACCAAATCATTCAAAATTCTATGGGTCGTTGATGGGTGCAGGCCGGTCGCTACAGATAGCTCTTTTAAGCTAATCGGATCGGGTTGGGCGGCGAGCGAGTTCAAAAGCGACACTATGCGGTCGATCACTTGAATCGCTGTTTTTCCGTCTTCAACGGCTGGTGTTTTACGTGGGCGACCCATAGGCGGCAATATTGGCTAAGCTGAAATGTTGTTGTGGTGAGACTATATCTCATCTTGTGAAAACTCACCTGACCCACAGCTTACAAAGTGGGCAAGAAAGTGCCTGAAAAACATAGCGCAGACGCATAAGGCCTGTATCCTTGCAATTCTCTTAAAGTCTTGAGGAGCCTTACGGCCATGAAATTTCGCTTTCCTATTGTTGTAATCGATGAAGATTGGAAGGCGGATTCCGCCAGTGGATTGGG
>JAYWIG010000007.1:0-21954 GCA_043789035.1 Betaproteobacteria bacterium | reverse complement strand
TGGGAGTACTCCGTGTTCTTGATTCCGTCTATTACTAGTTAGGCAGATCGGAAAACCTCACTTGTTTGAAAACCGTAGTTTTATCTTAGGGTACGTTTTTGAATAGCTTGTCATACGCAGAGCTTTACACATCTAAGGCAGATCAATTGACGCTGGGCAATGCGTTAGAGTTGCATTATCAATTCAATCCCCAATTCACGCGCTGGGATCTGTATTCGAGTTCTGAAGCTAAGGATCTGATAAAAGCACATGATATTTCGCATGTTATTTTCGGTTGTGACACTGGACTCTTGGGAGAGTTGCAAGTTCAAATTTGGTCAAAGTTTGCAATTGCTCCATTGAGCCTTACGGATAAGATTCGCTACGGCCGTGATAAGGAAAGTAGGGTGCTCCTAAAGAACCCTATCGGGTACCGCAAAATGATAGTGTTTTTCATCCGTAATTTCGGCGAAGTAAAAAGAATTCGTGCAAGGTGCTCGGCCATGCGAAAAAAGTGGCCATATCTCAACGGTGAAAAATATTTTTCAACTAAACTTCGCGAGATACGTTCCGATTTCGGGATCGTACTTTGAATAAAAATGTATTCGCATTTGGAGTGGCATGAGGCATTCATTTACACGCCACCACCGCGCGTTGGTAACGTGCCTAACGCCAGTTCAAGCGGACCCGTTGCGCTCCCGAAAAATATGTGCGTGCCTTTGGCACTTTTGCACATATTTGTCGTCCACGCAACGAGCCGCTTAACATTGTAGTTAGGCATATGAGCGATTTTCTTAATTGGGTTCCATTGATTGGACCAATGCTTGCTGCACTTGTAGCCATAATCGGCTTTGGCGTTTCGCATTCATTAACTTCAAGACGAGATCAAAACGCTGATAAACGAAAAATTCGCATTAATTTTATGATCGAAGCATATCGAAAGATGGAAAATGGTTCAAGCAGAGGAATCGACGCTGATAAATACTCGGATGAATTTCATTCTGCAATCGCAGATATTCAGTTGCTCGGATCGCCGGTACAGGTTCAAATTGCCAGAAAAATCGCCGGGGCGCTTGGCAGCGGTACTGGCGAACCAGTCTCCGTTAACGAGTTACTAAATGCACTTCGTACTGAACTACGGTTGGAGTTAAACTTACCTGACGTCGGGAATGAAATCGTGATTTTGCGACCGCCCTCTAAACTTAAAATAAAGTAGATTTAGGTGAGAGCTTACATAGATGCATCTTACGCTTTGTTAATCCGGAAGAGCATTCGGTCACCTTTTATCAACCGCCTCGCGTTGGTACCGTGCCTAACAAACTGTTCAAGCGGATCCATTGCGCTACCGAAAAATATGTGCAGTGCCTTGCGGCACTTTTCGCACATCTTTTCCGTCCGCACAATGGCCCGCTTAACGTAGAGTTAGACGAGGATCGCTCGCAGCGCCGGCTTAGGCACAATCATTACCGCCCAGAGTACGAGTCTTACCGTTTAGCCAAGAATGATAGTGTCGCTCAATATCTGTATTAACCAGACCATCCAATTTCGGGTTAAAGTTGGAAGCTAAGTGACTTAGTAACAAATGCGTTACTCAATGCCATGTGAAGTCAGTAGGGGCTTTTACCTATTTTCCTAATGCGGAACTAAGATCCATAAACAGGTCTTTTCAATCATATGCTGACTCAGCAATTTTTGCTGTGACTTCGAGAAGTTCATGCGCTACTTCTAGGAAATGGTTATGACTGGAAAAACATCTGTCGAGGAGAACCGCTGCGGCGTATCCAGATACCCCCATCGATGCGTTCTTACCTGAACGCATAAACTCATTCAAAGCAGTCCGACCTAGAGCGTTGTAGAGCGCGTCAAAAGCCGCGTTACCACCCAGCCTAGTGTGCAAATCAATTCCGAGTTCCTTAGGAAAATTTGCGAGTATAAGACGCGATTCTTCTGCGGAGCTTCCAATTTCACTCACTCGAACTTGAAGTGGGTATGCAAGCTTCGCCGTTTCATCGACTAATTTGTTGATTATTTGAGCAGCTTTTACTCCTGTAAGGTCATTGAGTATTGCTGTAGTGGAAATGCATGTATAAAACAGCACTTTATGCTTTTGAGGGTCGCTTGGATTTGCAATTCCGTGTATTCGAAAAATTTTCGTTTGAGATTCTGAAATTACCGAATTCATACTCTTTTCTCCTCCGAAAATCGATCTAAAAAGCCCCATCTAAACTCCTCGCATTCCGATTACTTGTGTCGGTCAACGCGACACGCTGAACCGCTCTGGCATTGCAGCGATGGCGCTGCTTGGCCGATATAAAACTCTGTTGCAAAACCAATTCAATATGCCCTAAAAAAATGAAAATCGGGTTACAGTTATTTGAAGAATACAGAATCTCTAACAGAAGACCAAGATTACTACACTTGAAATTCACTATATGCTTGCTTAGCCAATGCATTTAGAAGGGTCATCGGACCTAGTCAATTTTACGCCAACGAGTTTAACATTTACAGGCCAATTTATTTCAAGTCATAGAGTTCCGAAACAATTCTTAACCCACGAAATGCAAATCGTTAAATCAAATACTGCTTCAAACCTATGGCAGGTCTTAGTTATCAATATTTTTGCGATAACATGATTTTCGTTCAAACTTTTTTGATGGCTGAAATATGGAATTTGTATTTGGATGCTTACTTGTTGCAGGAATCTGGTATTTCCTCTCCACCAAAAAAAAGATCAACACTTTTGTAGAAGCGGATCTACATGAAGTTTCCCGGCCTTGGTTTGATGCACAAGGCTTTGATACAAACTCTCTGCGATATCAGTGGTACCACGATCCTCAGTTGGTTAAGAATCACGGAGCGGCAGTTGTGGTTGGCGTAGGGAAAAAACGCGGAGCGTCCACAGGATTTGTACTTGAGGTTGCTCATCAAAGAGGAGTCCTCGAATCAAGTGTCCTGTCAGATTCCGTTGTTTCTTGGCACGCCTCTGCTGCACGCACTGCGTCGCAAACTGGACAAAGTTTAATTCGCACATTAATTGAAATGGACAAAATCGAACGTGACCGATGAAAGCTCAGCCCTGCAGTAGAAGGTCGGGTACTGGTAGGCTCATCAATTTATTTAGACGAATCGTTTTATAAATGACTGAATCAAAAGTATGGCAAAGATCCGGCTTAACTTTGCAAATCAATTGCTACGCGACAATACTGGGTCGAAAAAGCAATACAAGTTGCCCAGTTGCGCTTCCCAATCTTTTATGCACACTTTGAAGCGTCGGACAAGAGCTTCTTTTTCGTGACTTGCCATCATAACCTAGGAGCGAATCTTATGACGCAGGTCGTCGCATCGATACCCCAGTACAAACGTCACGTTGGGAAAATAATGGAGGGGAGCAGTACTGATAAACCGTGGTTGTTTAGGGGCCAAGGAGACGCGAACTGGAGGCTTCAAAGTACTCTGGAACGCGCCTTAGAAGTACAGGCGGATGATTCTTTAAATGCCGGCACCAAGCGACTTGAATCGCGAATGTCGCTCCAAGCTCAAACTGTCTGGGCTCTAAAGCTAAAAGGACAAGCTGGGCCTTGGTCAGAGATCGCAGATGGATTAGATCCCGACACTCATGCTACCGAAGACGAGTTATCGGAAGCGTTCTTGAGACTCCATCCATGTCATGGTCTTGAGTCGGTTTTTCCTAATGCGTCCAGCATGATTTCCCTGCGACACCATGGAGTCCCGTCTCCCTTTCTCGACTTTACCTCAAATTATTTAATTGCCTTTTACTTTGCGCTAAGTTCCGCGCCGCTGTGTGCTGAGAAAGCGAGAGTTTTCGTAGTTCAAGAACGTGAAATCGTCGTATACGGGAGTGGAGGCGACTGTCGTGTAAATTTCTACGTTACCCACCATAGAGACTTAAATTCAGATATCTCCTTGCGTCATAAATCCCAAGAAGGTAATTATATTTTTGCTTCGAACGGTGAGTTAGGTTACCCACTCCGAAGCTTCGAAGAATGGTGGATGGGCCAAGCTTTGAATGTATCGGAAATAGATATTGATCTGGCAAACAAGCATGAACTACTTGCTGAACTTTCGGAAGTCGAAGGAATTAATGCCAATTATCTAAACCTATCAGCTTAAGGTTAGTCTAAGATGTAGGCGAAGCTTGATTCTTGAAGAAAATTGAACTCGATAAAAAGCCCTTGAAAGCAAAGGTAATGAGGCATTCATTTATACGCAGCCACCACGCGTTGCTACAGAGCCTAACTCGGCCGTTCAGCATGGACCCATTGCGCTACCGAATCTTTTGTGCACGCCAAGCGTCGCACAAAATATTTGTCCGCACAACGGGCCAGCTAACGCGTAGTTAGGCAGAAGAGCGCTCGCAGCGCGAGCTTAAGAATTCTTTTGCTTGTAATTAGGTCGTTAGACCTAGGTTATTAACTGGTTAGACATGACCCTTGAGCCACTCTCGTAACGCATCGTTCACACGAGTTTGCCACCCCGTGCCGCCTTTTTTGAAAGCATTCAGCACATCAGCGTCAATGCGAATATTTATGTGCTCTTTCGCGGTAAGCGAAGGTGGTCTCCCCCGTTTGGGCGTCAATAGTTGGGTTGCCGTTTTCTTCGCAAAGAGCTTGGGTAGCATTTCAGAGGCGGGCTTGGCCTTAGAAAACCATTCTTTAGTTAGTTCTGCCGAGTCAGCATCAGTTATTTGAGGATTCGGTTTGCGTGGCATATTTTCTCCTTTCACGAAGGTTGGCACGTCTAAGACTTATCACATGTGGTCTGTCGTTACGCGGCGTGAAAACGGTGACATAAAGCACCTCATCAATGAGACCAATTGCAATGTAGCGATGCTCGCCGTAGTCTTTCCTAGTGTCCTGAGCGATGAGAGCAGTGTCCCATTCAAAGCTATCAACTAGATCAAAAGGTAGGCCCCGATCAGCAATGTTGCGTAGATTCTTTTTTGGGTCAAAGCTTGTTTTCACATTTATTATTGTACCCACAATAATTTCTTGCTGTAAACAATAGCAGCTAGCTAGTTGCGACTAAGCCTTCAGGCCTAGGCCATTAGGCTTAGATGAAAATATTGAATGAAGAATAATCGAGCGGCGAAAATCCGGGTTCATTCTGCATTTCATTAGTAGGCGGAAATTGCTTATTTATTAAGCAGTAAAAAATCTCGCTAGACAGAAACATAGGCATTTGCTACCTTGGCAGGTATGCAACCACTTCAAACCAATTCCGCCCTAAATGATAGTTTTGGGAGTACACAGTGTTCTTGATTCCGTCTATTACTAGTTAGTCCGAAGAGGAGCCTAGTCTTAATAGCTTCAACTGCTAAACTTAATGTTGGGTTGAACAAAAATGTATGGTTTGCAAATTCAAGGATCGAAATGTCGCATTTAGATTTAATGGTCGCAGATTGGTTAGTCCGTCATAAAAGAAATCTTCACGTTGAATTGAACTATTACAGAGGGATGACGCTTGATGATGTCATATATTTTTCCTGCCGAGGAAGAGGCATTCATGGAGTCAAGCTTTCGCATCAGAAACGGCTGAACTTGGAGTCTCTTGATTTGTTTGCAATGAATGTTTTGACTAAAAGACTCCCTTTACAAAAGGCAATTACTTTCGACAACGTTTTTTCTGTGTTGGACCCTATCGGCAAAAATATATCTGATATCGGGCCTTTGGCTGTTTATGACGCGGCGTTGCGTATCGGTTGGTTTCTTCGTCTACTTCCTGATCAGGTGTTTATACAAACTGGGTCTCTTAAAGGCGCGAGCAACTTAGAGAAAAAGGGGTTATTGATTATTCCTTGTGGGGCAAGATCTTTGCCAAAGGCGTCTTTTCCAAAACCTTTGCAAACGCTTGAGCCGTTTGAAATTGAAAACTTTTTATGTGTAAACAAAGAGCTACTCCGAACTTGCGTGTTGTAAAAGTTACGAGGGAGGCGGCTCAACGCAAAAAAGTTTGAAATTTCTCTTGGCGTGTTGATCTTTTAGTCGTTTGGTAAGGTATCTTAGGTTTGAGATGAAAAAAGTAAAATTAATTTTGGCTTTGATGTTGTTCTTAGGGTGTTCGCACGGATTTGCAGAAGACTTTTCCATTAAATTAAAAAAGGGGATGCCTTACGAAGAAGCCAGAAAACTTCTCATAAATGCTGGATGGCGCCCGATAGTCGCACATTCAACAGCTAAAGGGGCGCCACTATGCTTTAAAGTTAAAGACACTGGCGACAGTTCGCTAGCAAGTGATGAGGCATGCAAATATAAGGAAATTGATTCTTGTTCAGGCTCCGGCGTGGGTTTCTGCGCGATGAAATTTTTCGATGGGAAGGACACCTATCTGACCGTCACTACTGTCGGTGGCGAGCCTCCGGACGCCAACGTTAACTCTTGGCAAAACGTAAAAAGCAATCGGGCAGGGTTAGACAGAGGTCAAGACAGCTCAAAGGAAAAAGTGCCCTCCGGAAATCAGGCCAGCAAACCGAGTTTCGATTGCGAAAAAGCCAAATCGTTGACAGAGAGGCTAATTTGCTCAGATGTAGAGTTGTCTCAGATGGATCGAGACTTGGCAGCTTCGTACGCAAGGGCAAAAGCGGTCGCTCCTGATTTAGGCGATTTCCAAAGGAATTCGGCTAAAGAGTGGCGGTTTCGTGAGGAAACCTGTAAGACTAAAGAGTGTTTGATTACTTGGTTTGACAAAAGGAAGGCACAGCTTGATGCAATCGCTAGCCGAACAGGTTCCGTATTAAATTTAGATGCAGGTAAAACTCGGGCAATTGAAAAAACCGATGAGTCATCAACAAGCGCTGTACGATCTTCGAGTTCAGGGGTAAGTGCACCACTCCGGAGACCCACTTCGCAAGACCGTATTGCAATTTTCAACATGTCTCAACAAGGAGGGACACACTGGGCGACAAACTCAGCAATCAATACATTGGTACTGACCTTTAACGCTGGCATTAGAATTCCCGCTTGTGCCAATAAAATTTTGCCACTAAAAGGTGAAATCCAGGAGACTATTTGGCGAGGAGATGATATTGCAGATAAGGTTTACAAGGGTTATATGAATGAGGCAGCGCTAAAGTCTCATGGATACCATGCGACTCTCCAACTAACAAAAATTGACGTCCTGTGCCCTCAGGCGGTTGATCTAATTCGGCTCGAAAATAAATAAAAAAATTGAGTAGTCATCTACACCACCTTTCCGTGTCGTATTGAAAAATCGATGGGTAACTATATCGAGAAATCTTTCTTAGCGTTGCTTAAGCTGGACTTACGGTCAATAGCTCCTTGGCAGTTGGAGAAAGCAGAGGCGTTCCTTAACACACAACCACCACGCGTTGGTACAGTGCCTAACTGGTCAGTTCAGCATGGACCCATTGCGCTACCCAACCTCTTGTGTGCGCTTAGCTTCACACAAAAGCTTTGTCCGCGCAACGGGCCAGCTAACGGAATACGAGGGACTTCCCACAAACTAGCAACGGCATCGTAATGTGCCAAGATTGAGTGGTGTGAAACATTCAATCTAAAGCTTTAAGTAAGGGGAAGTCCATGTATAAGGTTACACGTGTTGGGGTAGATTTGGCAAAGAGCGTGATTCAAGTTCATGCGGTGGATGCCAAGGGCGAGAAAATTGTGAATAGAGCGCTCAAGCGTGATAAGTTTTTAAGCTGGTGTCGCGAGTTACCTGCCGGTTGTGAAGTGGTTTTTGAAGGCACCGCAGGCTGCCATCATTGGGGCCGTCAACTCAGAGCAATGGGATTGATGCCAAAGCTGATTGCAGCGCACCTAGCTGCGCCTTTCAGAAAAGCCGGGAAACACGGTAAGAACGATGCCAATGATGCCAAGGCAGTGTGCGAAGCAGCGGGGCGCCCTGAGATGCACTTTATACCGATTAAAAGCGCCCAGCAGCAAAGCAAGTTGCTCGTGCATACCTATAGAGAGCAGGTCAAAGAGCAGCGCACTGCTTACATTAACGAGATTCGTGGAGCACTGCTGGAGTACGGCATTGTGTTGCCGAAAACGCCGATTCAAGTAAGGTTGCAACTGCATGATATTTTGGAAGATGGCAGCAATGAGATGCCAGGTCTTACTCGGTTAATCCTTCAACGAGCATATCAGCAGTGGATGGGGTTAGAAGAGGAATTGGCATTTTGCAACGAGCAGATTGAGGCGCATATTCGTGAAGATGAAAGTGCCAAGACGATTAAAGAGCTCAACGGCATTGGGCCGGTAACAGCATCGGCGGTGATTGCAGCGGTGGGAGATTTCAAGCAGTTTAAAAAGGGTGAGCAGTTTGGCGCATGGTTGGGGCTGACACCGAAGCAACATTCAAGCGGTGGAGAAGCCCGCTTGGGCAAGATGAGCAAGCACGGCAATAGTTATTTGCGAATGCTGCTTATTCAAGGGGCGAAGTCGGCGGTGCATACGGCGCACAGGCGAGACGATTCAGTATCGAAGTGGTTGCATCAACTCAAGGTGAGGACGTGCTGGCAGAAGGCGAGCGTAGCGTTGGCCAATAAAAACGCGAGAATCATTTGGGCGATCATGACGAGAGGCGTTGCCTACGACCCGAATTACAGGAGCGTAAAGCCGGGGTTGGTAGTAGCCACGGCGTAGTTGAGAAAAATGCGTGAAAAAAGCATGAAGTGTGAGTAGAGTTTCTTTTTTTATCATCAAAGCCAAGACGTGAATTTGAAGATACATCGAATAGGTCAGACCGGTGGTGGGCAAGCTCGACTAACTACGCGTGGTAGATACTGAAAAGTATCGATCCACGGTAACGGAATGGAGCCCCGTCAAGCGGTTCGTATCTAGGCCCGCAGCGGTGCGCGAGCACCGCTGCAACAAGGCCGCCTGTAGGTTTGCAGTCTGTTCCTCATTCGTGTGCAAGTGACCGTTGGCAAGAGAAAAACAAAGAGTCGGAAAACATCGGTAAGATATTCACTTGATTAATCGGGAAGTCCCTGTACGTAGTTAGACGAGGAAAGACATTTTTCTCACGGGCATTGCAATGTAGTTACGTTGTAGTTATAATGTGATCATGGCAAAGATACTTTTTCGTTGGCAAAAATCGAAGAATGCTTTAAATCTTAGAAAGCATAAAGTGGCTTTTGAAGAAGCGAAATCTGTATTCCTGGACGATCTGGCTCTCCTGGTTGATGATCCTGATCATTCCGACGAGGAAGAGAGATTCATCATGCTAGGAACGACATCTACGTTAAAGCTTTTGGTAGTCTGCCATTGTTATCGAGAACTTGATTTGGACTCTGTATTACCAGATGATGAAGACGAGGAAGAGCTTGCTTCGTCCGATTCGGGTTTTGAGAAAACTGAAGGTAATACTGGCAAGCACGTTATTCGAATAATCTCCGCAAGAAAAGCGACGAAGGCGGAATCAAAACTGTATAAAAGGAAGTAAACATGCGCAAGGAATATGATTTTTCAAATGCCCGTAAGAATCCTTACGCGGCTCAGCTAAAGAAGCAAATTACGATTCGTTTGGATGAAGACTCAATCACATATTTCAAGGATGTGTCGGATGAGGTCGGTATTCCGTACCAAAGCTTAATTAATTTGTACCTACGAGATTGCGCTTCATCGAAGAGAAAATTGAATCTCAATTGGAAGTAATTCAATCACCTCTCGTTGCTACAGTGTCTAACTTGCAGTTCAGCGCGGATACATTGCGCTACCGAAAAATATGTGCGGTGCCTTGCGGCACTTTTCGCACATATTTTTCGTCCGCGCAATGTACCGGCTAACGCGTAGTTAGGCAGAGGAAAGAAATGCAATTACTTCGTCAAACATTGTCTGTAGTTCTGGCGTTTCTATTTTTGAACAGTTGCGCCGCGCAGATCATAAAATCTGGTGTGGACGAGTCTAAAATAATTTATTCTGGTGTCACCGAGACTCAATTGAGAGAACGCCTTGGCCAGCCAACAAGCAAAGCATTAGTCATACCCAATCGCCCTGTTATTGAGATATGGGAGCGGGATCATGAGGTCACATTGTTTGAGCCAAATACGGTCACGGCTTCGGAAGCAGTGTTTAGGTTTAAGGGCAGGTTAGATAAGGATGGACGCGCTGGTCAAGCTGGGTTTGATAGCTTTATGACACTTGGCCTTGCTGAGCTATATTTGATTCCCAAAGCACTTTTGGAGCGTGCATCAGGCGAAGACTTACAGCTAAAAGTATGGTTTAGTGGTGATGGTCGTGCATTGGCATATAAATGGTCACCGTGGGTTAAGCAATGAGGCATTCATTTACACGCCACCGCCTCGCGTTGGTACATAGCCTAACAAACTGTTCAAGCGGATCCATTGCGCTACCGAAAAATATGTGCAGTGCCTTCGGCACTTTTCGCACATATTTTCCGTCCGCACAATGGCCCGCTTAACGTAGAGTTAGGCAGAGGAAAGCTTCACGGTGAATGAATGACAATAGAAAGGATAAAGTGATGACAAGTGATTTAAAGCCCAAAGGCCCAGCATCATATTTTCCTTCTATTGAAAAGAAATATGAAAAACCCATGACGTTCTGGTTGTCGCTGGTCGCAGAGAAAAGTAGCCTAAAGCATATGGAAATAGTGAATTGGCTAAAAGCTGAGCACGGAATGGGCCATGGGCACGCAAATGCCATTGTTGCTTATCATTTGGCAAGTATTGGGAAGAACTGAGGGATCCATTTACACGCCACCACCACGCGTTGGTACAGTGCCTAACTGGTCAGTTCAGCGTGGACCCATTGCGCTACCCAACCTTTTGTGTGCGCGTAGCTTCACACAAAAGCTTTGTCCGCGCAACGGGCCAGCTAACGCGTAGTTAGACTAAGAATTTACATCAACGAGCTAAGCCATACTCAACCAATCATCCTTTTATCAACGAGTAATATGTCGGAAGTTACAACAAATTCGGTCAGTCGTTTTATTCAGATCGTAATTGCAACTGTACCCATTTTTACCGCCTATCTATTCCTAATGGGTACGTCTTACTTTCAGGGATATCTCGACGGTTATGGCATTGAAGACTCTCCGTTCTTACTACCCTCTGACAGAGCTATTCTTTATGGCTTTTTGAGCGCAACCACTCTTTCCTTCAAACCGTTAATAGTTTTGAGCCTCTGCGCATTGTTAGCTGCAGTAGTAGCATTGTTTGAGAGATCAATAAAAGCTAAGCTTAAAAGCTTAGCTTCTCTTTCTCGCATAAATCTTACAAAAGCAATACCTGATGGAAAGCATGAAACTGATTTGAAAACTCAGAGGACGATTGAGTCCTGGGCTATTTCCTCTATGGTTGCCATGTTCTTAGCTGTGATCTCAGTAGTTTTCCTCGTCGCTAGTTATTTTTCTTTGCTTTCTGGGCGTGACCAAGCGAAAGTTGAAATTCGGCAATTCAATTCTGGGCAGGCAAATCATGTACTTATTCATTTGAAAGCACAGGAAAACCCACTGCTAGGTCGGCAGGTTGTTTGCAATAGCACTCAATGTGTCTTTTGGCTAGGAAACCGGTCTGTAGTGCTACCTATATCTGATATTGAGTATACGTCTAACTATTCTCGGCATCATGTCGTGGAGGCAAAATAAAGGACTACAGGCATCGAATAAATTCTCAGGTCTATAAATCTTATTTCCAGTAGCAAAACACTTTGTACCCAGCTATCAATATGTCGCCTTTCTTCTGTTTTTTATATCAACCGCCTCGCGTTGCTTCAAGTCTAACAGTACGTTCAGCATGGACGCCATGCCCTCCGCAAGTTTTTGTGCATCGCTTTCAGCTTTGCACAAAACCTCGCTACGGGCAAGCGCCAGCTAACGTTTAGTTAGATGAGAGCGCTTGCACCGCAAGCTTCTGCAATACGCCATTCTTGTTCAAATTCATTTAATAATTGGCAAAAGATTTTTGTGTTGGTATAATGTCCAACATGAAAGCTAGTTTGATAATGAAGATCCGGAGCCAAATTTCGGATGCCCAATTTTCGGAATATGTAGTTTGGGAAGTTCCGCTAGCGGTTGATGGTAGCGAGCATAGCTACAAATATAGGTTTGCTTTTGTTTTAGATGGGGTTTGCGTTGTGAGGTATGACAACGAAATCGGAAAAGGAGACCATCGGCATTTTGGCAACTCTGAATTTGATTATGTTTTTAAAGACATCGAAACATTGGTTGCAGACTTTCGTGCAGATATCGTGAGGTGGAAGAATGAAAACGGTAATACTTGATGTGCGTTCGGATGATGAAGTGGCACAAGACGTAATCTGGACGTGGAAATCGGGACGAGGCCAGAAGCAAGCTCGAATTAGTTTTGCCACGCCTGAGTTACTTTGGTCTGTGCTTAGTGCAAAGCGTTGGGAAATACTGAAAGCCATGTGTGGCGCAGGCCCAATTTCTATTAGAGAAGCGGCTCGTCGCGTCGCACGAGATGTGAAAGCGGTACATAGTGATGTAACCGCACTTTTAGCAGCAGGGGTCATTGAAAGAACGGAAGAGGGTAGCATTGTATTCCCGTATGAAGCAGTGAAAGTAGAGTTTTTGCTTGAGGCCGCATAACTTGATTAATTGCGGTTTCAGTTCACAAAACAGTAGCGTGGTAAGGCATTCACTTAAACGCCACCACCACGCGTTGCTTCATGTCTAACGCGGCAGTTCAGCGTGGACCCATTGCGCTACCCAACCTTTTGTGTGCGCTTTGCACCTTCACACAAAAGCTTTGTCCGCGAAACGGGCTGCGGATTTCAATAAAAGCCGGGCCGTTGTTTCAGTAATTGCCGGGCCACCGTTTCAATAATTGTCGGGCCGGTATTTCAGTAATAGCCGGGCCGGTATTTAGGCTGGTTTGATACCAGATTAAAGTATCGGCTAGTTGATGAGAAGTGCGTTACGCGACAACCGCTACGCTTGATGCCTTTTGCCGTGTTGGCAGAAGGGTTCGAGCGATGGCTAAACCAAGGTTGTCGATGCGTAAGATAAAAGAGATATTACGGCTTAAAGCCGAGCTCGGCATGAGCGATAGGCTGATTGCCGAATCGGTGGGCGCAGCGCGATCATCGGTTCAGGAATGTTTACGTCGTGCTCGCTCTGCAGGAATGTGGTGGCCACAATGCCAGTCCTTAAATGAAGAGCAAATTCACGCCATTGTTTATAAACGTGCTGGCCGCCCCACGCGAGAAGCGCCAGCGCCTGACTTTGCAAAGGTTCACGCCGAGCTTGCTCGTAAAGGGGTAACGCGAGAATTGCTCTGGCAGGAGTACAAGCAATGTCAGCCTCTTAGTATGCAATACACTACCTTTTGCATTCGATATCGAGTTTGGCTTCGCACTCAAGAAACCGTGTTTCGCCAGCAGTATTTGCCGGGTGACAAACTCTTTGTAGACTACTCTGGCCAAACCGTGCCGATTGTGGATCGCTTGACGGGCGAAGTGAGCCAGGCGCAGGTATTTGTCGCGGTACTTGGGTTTAGTAACTACACCTTTGCTGAAGCAAGCATGTCGCAAAGCTTGCCCGATTGGTTGGGAAGTCATGTGCGTGCGCTAAAGTTCTTTGGTGGCTCACCACGAGTCGTGGTGCCAGACAGTTTGCGCTCAGGTATCACCAAGGCGCACCGCTACGATCCAGACATTAATCCCGCTTATGCAGAGCTGGCTCAAACTTACGGCATCGCAGTATTACCCGCAAGGGTTCGCAAACCCCGTGATAAAGCCAAGGTCGAAGTCGGCGTGCAAATCGTGCAACGCTGGATTCTGGCAAAGCTGCGCCATCAAACGTTTTTTAGCGTTGCGCAATTAAACTTTGCGATTGCAGCCTTGCTGCAAGATTTAAACCAGCGAGCTTTTAAGAAGAAAGCTGGTTGTCGTCAGTCGGTGTTCGACGAGCAAGAGCGCGCAACGCTCACGCCATTACCACCTCGACATTATGAGTATGCTCGGTGGAAGGTTGCCAAAGTGCATCCTGATTATCATGTTCAAGTCGAACGAAGCTTTTACTCTGTGCCGTATCAACTTGTAGGCCAAGTTCTTGATGCCCGCATCGGTGAACGCATGTTGGAGTTGTTCCGCAAGGGCAAACTGGTCGCTTCGCATCACCGGCAAAAAAAGCTTGGTCATTTCCATACGCTCCCAGAGCATCGCGCACCAGCCCACACTGCGCAAATCGAGCAGAGCATGATCAGAATGCTGCGCCAAGCTGGGCAGATTGGCCAAGCCACTCGCCAGATCGTCGCCAATCACGCAGCCAGTCTTAAACATCCTGAACAAACGCTTAGAGCGGCCCAAGGCATTGTTCGCTTGGCCGTTGACTACAGCCCTGAGCGATTAGAAGCGGCGTGCCAGCAGGCGCTCGTTTATCGCATTCATCACTATCGCGGCATTCGGCACTTAATTGAATCGCCACCGCCTAAGCCAGAACCTGAGCAAATGACGCTGCTCGACCATGAGAATTTGCGAGGTGCGAACTATTTCCATTAACGATATGGAATTAACGACAACACATTCATAACAACGACCACGATTCTTATTTTTTAAGGAACTTCCCCGATGCTGATTCAACCACTCATTACCGAACTCAATACCCTTAAACTCAAAGGCATGGCCGCCGCATTAACCCATCAGATGCACAGCACAGAATTGCAGCAACTCAACTTCGAGGACCGATTGGGTATGTTGATCTCGCAAGAACAAAGCGACCGATCCAACTACCGAATGGCCCAGCGCTTGCGCTGGGCAAAGCTTCCTCAGAGTGCTTGCACTGAGGATGTCGACACCGCTTCGCTGCGAGGTTTAGAGCCGGGGAAGTGGCGCCAGCTTGGCGATCTTCGTTGGGTACATGAACATCTAAACTTGTTGATCACCGGGCCAACAGGCGTTGGTAAAAGCTATCTTGCCAGTGCATTGGCGCACAGCGCATGCCGTGCCGATATCATGACACGCTGCTACCGACTGCCAAGACTCATCGATGAACTGGCGCATGTGACGGTGATGCGCAAACGATGAGCATTCTTGCGCCAATTATCTCGCGTAGAACTTCTTGTTATTGATGACTTCGGATTGACACCGATGCCTGACCCTATCGTGCGTGATTTACTAGAAATACTCGAAGATCGCTACGACAAACAAGCCACCTTAATCACAAGCCAATTACCAATCGAACAATGGCACGATTATTTAGGCAACAAAACTGTCGCCGATGCCTTCCTTGATCGACTCGTTCACAACGCTCACAAACTCAACCTTAAGGCGAATCCATGCGCAAAACAAAAGCGGCTAAGAAAGCGACGGCAACTGCTACAAATGCCGCCAAATCAAGCGCTAAAACTACCTCCTAGATTGACCAACATCAATATTTAAGTCAAAGTTCAATCCGTCGCGTAATCACTTCTCTTGAACCAGCCCGGCTATTTGTAAAACACCGGCCTGACTATTACTGAAACACCGGCCCGATTTGGCTGAAATGCGCACCGGGCCAGCTAACGCGTAGTTAGACCAAGAGCGCTCGCAGCGCGAGCTTAAGAGATTTCACAGCTTAATGTGACGTAAAAATGGTGGTTTCACGATGTCGCTAATGAATATTGTCATTTTTCTCAAGTAGTAAAATACATGTATTCCCTTAGGAGGTGAAATGAGCACAAGACTAGAGATTGTTGAAACCGAGGCGTTGCAGCTCACCGTCGGCGAACGGGCTGCTCTCGCGCAGGTGTTATTAGCTAGCCTAGAGGTGGATGAAGACATTGAAGAAGCGTGGGCCGTCGAGGTAGAACGGAGAAATGCGGATATTGAAAGTGGACGATCGTCAACGTCCACTTTGTCGGATGTAATGCAACGGGCTAGAGCCAAATATAAGTGAAACTATCAGTTTCCGCCGAGGCTGAGCGTGAGCTTGAAGAAGCTATTGAGTTTTATGTAAAAAGTGGTGGAACTTCATTAGGGCTATCGTTGGCGGCAGAGTTTGAGAGAACGGTATCGCTGCTACAAAGCCGCCCTCTACTTGGTGCTCAATGGCTTAAAGGGTTTCGCAAGTTCAGTTTACGCCGCTTTCCTTTTAGCATAATTTATGCCGTTTCTAAGACTGAACTTAGAGTTTTAGCGCTTGCGCATTTCAGAAGAAAACCTGGCTATTGGGCTAAACGTAAATGAGGCGTTCAAGCTTAGGAGCCCAAGCTCAACCACAGCGCGTTGCTACCGTGTCTAATTTGCTACATGGACTTCCCGATAAATCAAGTAGTAGTATTTAATGCGTGACTGCTTCTTCCGGTTTTCGTTTATAAGACGAGCTTGATAGAGCGAGAACTGGAACAGACTGTACAACTACAGACGGCCTTATTGCATCGGCGATATACGCCGAAGCGGGCCAAGATACGAACCGCTTGGTGAGGCTCCATTCGTTCAGCGTGGATTAATGTAGAAACATTTACCACGGCAAGTTAGTCGAGCTTACTCACCACCGGTCTGACCTGTTCAAAGCATCTTCAAATCAACGTCTTGGCTTAGAAATTGTGAATAAGTTTTTTGGTTGGCTAGCTAGGCAGTGGCATTACTAGTGGCTAAGTTTTTGCCAGCTGGTTTTTGACTCTTGTAATTCGGATCGTAGTCGATGTCTTTGGTCATGATCGCCCAAAGAATTTGAGGGTTTCTGTTGGCTAGTGCCACGGCTGCTTTTTGCCAGCCAACACGCAGCTTGAGTTGCAGTACCCATTTCGATAGGGAATCAGTACGGCGATGAGCCGTGAACACCACAGACTTTGCTCCTTGAATCAGTAGTGATCGCAAGTAGGCGTTGCCGTGTTTAGAAATCGACCCTAGCTTAGCTGTACCACCACTCGAGTGTTGCTTAGGCGTAAGCCCAATCCACGCGCCGAGCTGAGCACCGTTTTTGAATTGATGAAAGTCAACGACGGTAGCGACAGTGCCTAACGCTGTAATGTGGCCAACACCCATAAGGGATGCCGCTTTGCGAGCCTTGTCGTCTTGGGCGAGATGAATGTTGATCTGTTGTTCGCACCAAGTCCTCTTTTCTTCAATGGCGATCCAATGAAGGTAGGTATGCTGGAGCAATATGCGAGCGATGCCGGTCATCTCGTTGGAGCCATCTTCAATGAGATCGTGAAGCTGAACGCGAAGGCTATCTGGGTCCTTCGGTATTACCACGCCAAATTCAGTGAGTGCCGCGCGAATTTGGTTGATGGCGGCAGTGCGATCTTTTTTGAGCAGTTCGCGAAAGCTGTGAACTGCGAGCTTTGCTTGCTGATCGGTGGATTTAATCGGAATGAATCGCATCTGAGGCCTAGCGGCAGCTTCACGAACGGCGGCGGCATCATTGGCATCATTTTTACCGTGTTTGCCCGCCATACGAAAGGGCGAGGCGAGGTGAGCGGCAATGAGGCGTACATCGAAGCCTAGCTGGCGCAATTGGCGGCCCCAGTGGTGAGCGCCTGAGGTGCCAACAATGACGATCATGCAACCGGCTGGAAGCTGCTGCGTGCACCAGTTGATAAATTGATCGCGCTTAAGTGCTTTATTAGCGACTTTGATACCTGAGGCATCGACGGCGTGAACTTGGATAACGTTTTTTGCCAAGTCGACCCCGACACGTGTAATCTTATGCATGGACTTCCCCTTTTACAGTTTTAGATTAGATTTCAACAACCCAATCTTGGCACATTGCGATGCCGTTACGAAGAAAGGCGGAAGTTCCTCGTATTCGTTCAGCGTGGCCCTACTGCGCTACCAATCGTTGGTGTGCGCGTAGTAGGCAGAAACGTGAAAGCAGTGCATACAAATGTTACGGCGCTTTTGACTGCAGGGGTACTAGATCGCACGGAAGAAGGTGGCATAACTTTTCCGTATGAAGCGGTGAAGGATGAGTTTATGATTCAAGCCGCATAGTTTTTTTACCTGAAGTTTTAGTTCTCATATTGAGGCGGGAGATAAGGCATTGATTTACAAGCCACCACCTCGCGTGGGTAAATCCTCTAACGCGTAGTTAAGTATAGAGCGCTAGCAGCGCGAGCTTAAGAAATTTTTTGCTTGCCAATAGTTAGTAGGTCTAGCACTTCTCTTTGCCGCCTTAGACATTAGTGCTTATGCGCATCTATTGGCTTATCTTGTTTTGAAGCCGGTGAAGTTATGTGATGATCATCATCGTGATCATGGGAGTCAAAATATTTAAATGCTATTGTTGATGAAATCACTGCAATGGCAGTTCCGACCGCAGCATAAGTTAGGACTGTTTTTTTATCCGTTTTTTCATTTCCGCCTAAAAAATAGACACCAGCTAAGCTTAGTAAAAAGCCCAGTGGTACAACCCAAAGGCTGCGAGCGGGTGAGTCGGGGAAGTGTTGTAATCCACCAGTAAAAAAGCCAAGACCAATGGATGAGATTATTCCGATGAATAGCACCATCGTCCAAGTTTGAGTGTTTTTTGGGTTTGCATTCTTCTCAATCGCACTTCCGATCAAATAAAACACTATCCCCGCACCTGCAGTAAACATTGAACGCTCTTCGCTAAAGAATCCGTGCGTTATGGCCCCCGCTGTGAAGCTAATTCCCGTGTATTTAAAAAGTGATGCAATGTGCAAGAGCGAAAAATTCATATTATTTTCAATGTCACCGTGAATTCAGCTAAGTTAAGCTTCTAAGGCTGATGCATTTGTTTGAGCTTAAGAGAGATGCCCCCAGAAGAATCAAACAGATTTTTATAACTTTAATGCTTTTAGGGTAAATATATGAGTTGTTTCATTTCTCAATATCTTATGACGAAGGGCTTCGTAGTTTTAATGTGCTAAATTTCTAGGCGCAGTGATAAATTAGCCGGTTTCAAAGAGGGCTTGCCGCTTGTAACGATTCTCGCGTTGATTTGGATGTACGTGCAATGTCCACCCGACACAAAGATCGCGAACCACGATCAATATACTTTTTGGTAGGTGCATCCAAGCCTACCGACGTTTTTGTATTTCCAGTGCTACTGCCAATAATAGTGCTTTGGGCTGCACACGGAGTAAGTATTGCGTTGGCGGTTGCTTTCTTTTGGGGTTTTGCGTTAACCTTACGGTGATATGAGATCGGTCTGATTTATTATGAATAGCCAAGAATTTAAGACTTTATGCATTCATTTAAACGCTACCACCACACGAGCCATTACGCTACCCAACCTTTTGTATACGCATAGCTTCACACAAAAGCTTAGTCCGCGTAACGGGCCCCCTAACGCCTAGTTAGGCAGAGGCAAAAAACTTCAATATCAATCATCCAATTGATCATATGGCAACAACGGAAAAAGAGCTTCATTATTTTAAGAACGACAAAGAGTGGCGTGAATGGCTGCATAAAAACCACCATTCATCTACTGGCGTTCATTTGATTTTCTATCGCGTTCAAAGTGAAAGCGAAAGCATGCGTTGGGAAGAGGCTGTTCGCGTGGCGATATGTTATGGTTGGATTGATTCCACTGTTAGAAGGCTAGATGAACAAAGGCGGTATCAGCTCTTTACTCCGAGAAAAGCGAAAAGCGTTTGGAGCAAAATTAACAAAACCTACGTAGATCATTTACTCAAAGAAGAGTTGATGCATAAAAGTGGTCTGAAAAGCATCGAGATTGCGAAGCAAAACGGCGCGTGGGAATCACTTGATGAAGTAGAACAATTGGTGTTGCCAGCAGATCTGAAACTGGCGTTCTCAAAAAATAAGAAAGCTTTTGCAAATTATCTATCGTTTAGTCCTTCGTATCGTAAGAGTTATCTATATTGGCTTAACCAAGCGAAGCGCGAAGCAACGCGGGAAATTCGCATCAAAGAAATCATCAAACTTAGCGGGGAAAATGTTAAGTCTAGGCAAATCGGCTGGGGTTAAAATGATGTTTTCCAAGCCAAACTTTCAAACTCCGATACTGCGCGTTGCTAAGAGCTTTACAAACTGGTCAGAATGGACCCGTGGCGCTACCCAATCTTTTATTTGCGCTTTGCAGCGTCGCATAGACGCTTTTCCCGCGCAACAAACTAGCTAACGCGTAGTTAGAAATCGGCATCCACAGCAATTTTTTCAAAAAGTATGTATTTCACTCATCGCTTTGAAACGGCTGTTTGTATACACCCGGTTGGTACTTATAACTACACAGTCGTGTTCTTGGATGAACGATTGCTTTCAGAGCTTCCGCTAAAGACCAATCCGCGGCTGCGAATCGAAGCTGATATTTCTGGTGTTCCCGTGAAGGGAGCATGGCAACCAGCACGCGGAAAGTGGTATTTGATGTTGCCAAAAGCGCCGTTAAAGCTGGCAGGGATATCGCTTGGCGATGTGGTGGAGGTTGCGTTCAAAGTTCTGCCGCAAGATGACGTTGATATTCCAAAAGAGTTGTTGGAGTTGCTTGCTGGAGACAAGCACGCTAAAAAGAGTTGGGATTTATTGACTGCTGGAAAGCAGCGTAGTTTGGCTTACCCAATAGCTGCGGCAAAGAGAGCTCAAACAGTGACTGAGCGGCTAGCATATGTTTCTCAAGTCTTGCATGGTGAGGCGAAACCGCCTTGGGTTCGTAAGGCAGGTTAGGTTGGTTAAGGTGGAATCAAGAATAAGAGACGTCAGCTACTAGTATTACTAGGTTACTCTTTATGCTAATGAAAAAATCTTCGGTCATCATTCATCAACCGCCACGCGTTGCTACATTTTCTAACGAGCTGTTCATCGTGAACACATTGCGCTACCCTATCATCGGCGTTGTACGGCCTATCTTTGAGTGAGCCAAAGATTGCAATATTTATGAGGCATCGCGCAGTACTGTTCGGCATGTTAGGAATTTTCTTATTGCCTGCTGCGTTCGAGCAAAGTATTCAGCCTTATGCTTTCGGCGTCGGGTTTGTGAGCGTACTATCGTTTATTGGACTTGCGCGGGCCACTGGTAATTCCAATGACCAAATGGCTCGTGTAGTTACGGCGGATCTAATTGCTCTGGCTGCATTGTTTATTGGTAGTGCTGCTTTGGTTTATCAAACATCTTAAGCGTAACGAAAATACTCGTGTGAAAGTTCATACTATCGTAACAACCACCGCGCATTAGTTCAGCGCCTAACCGTAGGTTCTGCACTGACGCCATTCCCTCTGAAAGGTTTTGAGTGTAGCTTTAAGCTTTGCACAAGAACTGGCTCCTGGCAAGCAGTAACTAACGCATAGTTAAGCCAAAAGGAATTTCACTAGAACTCTGATATTGAGATATAAATCGCTGACAAGATTCTTATCGGGGGTTGAGTAAGAATGAAAACCCAGTATAACGCTTAGTTATTTGAAAAATTTGTTGCTGCGCAAGCGTAAGAATATTTTCCGGCCAATAGGCAGCAGCTCCTCGTTGTTGTGCTGCGCAAAATCTCGCTAGACATAAAGAAAGGCGTTTGCTACATTCGAAGATTGCTACTTCAAACTAATTCGACCCTAAATGAAAATCTCGGGAGCACCTATGAATAAGCCTTGGCAGTGGAGCGCAACGGAAGCGCTTGCGCACACGTGTAGCGGTGAAGTGTCTTGTCGCGAGATTGCTGTAGCCACACTTGAACGTATCGCTGAAGTGAACCCTGGCGTCAACGCACTTACAAACGTGCTGAGTGACGAGGTTCTGCTTTCTGCCGATCGGGCGGACGCTGCCCACCAAAGAGGCGAGCTCGTGGGGGCGATGCAAGGAGTAACGGTAACCACGAAGATCAATACAGACCAAGTCGGCGCGCCTACTGACGATGGCGTGTCTCGCTTCGCCTTCCGCATGCCAACCGAAGACAGCCCTGCGGTCGCTCGGCTTCGTGCAGCGGGCGCGCTACTTGTAGGGCGCAGTAACTCACCGGCATTTGGGCTCGCGCAGAATACCGGTAACGATCTGCACGGTCTAACGTTCAACCCATGGAATCGCGATATTCTTGCAGGTGGTTCCAGTGGTGGTGGTGCCGTGGCCGTCGCGACAGGGATGTGTGCGATCGCACAAGGCAATGATCTCTCCTGCTCACTG
>JAYWIG010000006.1:0-5567 GCA_043789035.1 Betaproteobacteria bacterium | reverse complement strand
CTAACTCAACAATGGCTTCGTCACTAAAACTGCTTAAGTCTTCCGCTTTACCGTGTGTGTTGTAGAGGCTTTCCAGTGTGGCGCGTAATTCCATCGCCTTGGCTTCACGCTTGAGCATATCGCCCAAACGGTGACCGATACCTTTAGCCGCCCAACCTAAGTGCGTCTCAAGAATCTGTCCCACGTTCATACGTGATGGCACACCTAATGGGTTCAAGACGATGTCGACTGAACGGCCATCGGCCATGAAAGGCATGTCTTCCACAGGCACGATGCGAGAAACCACACCCTTGTTACCGTGGCGACCGGCCATCTTGTCACCTGGCTGCAAGCGACGCTTCACAGCCAAGTAAACCTTCACCATCTTCAATACGCCCGGTGGCAACTCGTCGCCTTGAGTTAGCTTCTTACGCTTCTCTTCGAACGCTAAATCAAACGAGTGACGCTTTTGGTCAATCGATTCTTTGAGCAATTCAAGTTGTGAGGCAGCAGCTTCATCAGCCAAGCGAACTTCAAACCACATATGGCGATCAAACGTTGATAGATACTCAGCAGTGACTGCCGTACCTTTCATCAACTTCATCGGGCCGCCGTTCGCAATTTTGCCTTCAAGCAAACGCCCGATACGCGAGAACGCGTCGTTCTCAACAATACGAAGCTGATCGTTCAAGTCGAGGCGATAGCGCTTTAATTCGTCATCGATGATGCTTTGAGCACGCTTATCGCGCTCAATACCTTCGCGAGTAAACACTTGCACGTCGATTACCGTACCGACCATGCCGGATGGTACGCGCAGTGAAGTGTCTTTAACGTCGCTAGCCTTTTCACCGAAAATCGCGCGAAGCAATTTCTCTTCAGGCGTTAACTGAGTTTCGCCTTTTGGCGTTACTTTACCAACCAATGTGTCGCCAGCAGCTACTTCTGCGCCAATGTACACAATGCCAGAATCATCCAAGCGGCCGAGTTGGTTCTCGGACAGGTTCGAGATATCGCGGGTAATTTCTTCTGAGCCTAACTTGGTGTCACGCGCCATGACCGACAACTCTTCGATATGAATCGAGGTGTAGCGATCTTCAGCAACAACTTTCTCGGAGATCAAGATTGAGTCTTCGAAGTTATAGCCGTTCCATGGCATAAATGCCACGAGCATGTTTTGGCCCAGCGCCAACTCGCCTAAGTCAGTCGAAGCACCGTCAGCAATCACATCGCCCTTAGCGATCATGTCGCCAATCTTTACGATTGGGCGCTGATTGATGTTGGTGTTTTGGTTACTACGGGTGTACTTGATGAGGTTGTAAATATCAACACCCACTTCGCCAGCCGTTGCTTCCGCGTCATTCACGCGAATCACCACACGCTGTGCGTCAACATAGTCGACCAAGCCGCCACGTTTTGCCGCAACCACAGTGCCCGAGTCAATCGCGCAAGTACGCTCGATGCCGGTACCGACTAATGGCTTTTCAGGACGCAGGCAAGGTACAGCTTGACGTTGCATGTTGGCACCCATCAAAGCGCGGTTTGCGTCGTCATGCTCAAGGAACGGAATCAATGAAGCAGCAACCGAAACGATCTGGCCCGGAGCAACGTCCATGTACTGAACATTTTCTGGTGATGTCAATTCAGTCTCACCGTTCTTACGAACAGACACTAATTCGCCTGTGATCTTGCCGGTTGGATCGATGTCCGCGTTGGCCTGAGCGATCACGTAGCGACCTTCTTCAATTGCCGAAAGGTAATCGATATCGGCAGTAACTTTTTGATCTACTACGCGGCGGTACGGTGTTTCTAAGAAACCGTATTCGTTTAAGCGGGCATACAAAGCCAATGAGTTGATCAAACCAATGTTTGGTCCCTCAGGCGTTTCAATAGGGCACACACGACCGTAGTGGGTTGGATGTACGTCACGTACTTCGAAACCTGCACGCTCACGGGTCAAACCGCCAGGGCCTAACGCTGAAACGCGACGCTTGTGCGTGATCTCAGACAATGGGTTGGTTTGGTCCATAAACTGTGAGAGCTGGCTTGAGCCGAAGAACTCACGAATTGCAGCAGAAATTGGCTTGCTGTTGATCAAGTCATGCGGCAAGAGTTGTTCTGTTTCGGCTTGGCCCAAACGCTCTTTCACAGCACGTTCAACACGAACCAAACCGGCACGGAATTGGTTCTCAGCCAATTCGCCAACGCAACGCACCCGACGATTACCGAGGTGATCGATGTCGTCAATCTCGCCCTTACCGTTACGCAGATCTACCAAGATCTTGATAACCGAAAGAATGTCGTCGTTGTCCAAAGTCATTGAACCAACAAGCTCCTCGCGCGCAACGCGGCGATTGAACTTCATACGGCCTACTTTTGATAAGTCGTATGTGTCAGCCGAGTAGAACAAGCGTTGGAATAACGCTTCAACCGCATCTTCTGTCGGTGGCTCGCCAGGGCGCATCATGCGATAAATCGCAACGCGAGCACCGAGTTGGTCTGCCGTATCGTCAGCACGCAAGGTCTGCGAAATGTAGGCGCCTTGATCCAAATCATTGGTGTACAAGGTTTGAATGTCTTTGATGGTTGCTAAGCGTAGCTTCTTCAACAATTCGTCTGTGACTTCATCGTTGGCTTTAGCTACAATCTCGCCAGTTTCAGCATCAATCAAGTTTTTCGCAATGACGTGACCTTGAAGGAAATCCTCTGGCACTGACACTGTTTTCAAACCAGCCGCATCGAGTTCGCGAATATGCTTGGCGTTGATACGCTTGTCTTTAGCAACAATAACTTTACCGTCTTTGTCGTTAATGTCGAAGCGGGCTACTTCGCCGCGCAAGCGGTCAGGCACCAATTGCATCTGCGCGCCTTCGTTCATCAACGTAAAGTTGTCGAACACGAAGAAGTGAGCCAGGATTTGTTCCGGGTTTAAACCGATAGCCTTCAGCAAGATGCTCACAGGCATCTTACGGCGACGGTCAACGCGGAAGTAAAGAATATCTTTCGGGTCGAATTCGAAATCTAACCATGAACCACGGTAGGGAATGATTCGAGCCGAGAACAACAATTTGCCAGAGCTATGCGTTTTACCGCGATCATGTTCGAAAAACACGCCAGGCGAACGGTGCAACTGAGACACGATGACGCGCTCTGTACCGTTAATCACAAATGAGCCATTCGATGTCATGAGCGGAATTTCGCCCATATACACTTCTTGCTCTTTGACTTCTTTGACGGTTGGCTTAGCAGACTCACGATCCATGATCACCAGACGCACTTTGGCACGCAATGGTGAGCAGAATGTGAGGCCGCGCTGCTGGCACTCTTTCACGTCGAAGGGTGGGTTACCCAACACATAATTAACAAACTCTAAACGGGCATAACCGTTATGAGAGGAGATCGGAAATATCGATGAAAAGGCAGCTTGCAAGCCCTCTTCTTTACGCTGAGTTGCAGCGGTTTCAGCCTGCAAAAATCGCTCAAAGGATTCGATCTGCGTGGTAAGTAGATAAGGTACAGTTAAAACTGCTGGACGCTTCGCAAAACTTTTGCGAATTCGCTTTTGCTCGGTGTACGTATAGGCCATGAGTTCTCCAGGTTGGAAACTATCGTTTGCACACTGCTGGTAGGGATCTACTCAATGTGCACACCAAAGTTCCGAAATTACACAAAAAACAAAACATCAAAAATACAGACAACAAAGCCCGAGGCTTTAAAACCGTGTTTCCACGATCTTAAAAGCTTCGGGCGGCGATGCGCTTACGCGCACGAATAGCCGTCAATTACTTAACTTCTACTTTAGCGCCTGCATCTTCAAGGAGCTTCTTCAAAGCATCTGAGTCAGCTTTGTTGATGGCTTCTTTTACTGCTTTTGGTGCGCCGTCGACTAAGTCTTTAGCTTCTTTCAAGCCAAGACCAGTTGCAGCACGTACAACTTTAATAACTTCAACTTTCTTCTCACCAGCTGCTAAGAGCATCACGGTGAATTCAGTTTGAACTTCAGCGGCAACTGCCGGGCCAGCCGCAGCGGCAGGGCCAGCAGCAGATACGGCAGCAGCCGCAGACACGCCAAATTTTTCTTCCATCATCTTGATCAGGTCAGCCAAATCGAGAACGGTCATGCCGCCGATTGCGTCGAGGATTTCTTGCTTGTTCATTTGTAGTATTCCAATTAACTTATTTGTGATTGATTCAATATCGCGCGAAAAACATTAAGCAGGGGTTGATTCTGATTTTTGTTTTTCGAGGGCAGCCAAGGTACGAACAAACTTGCCGGGTACTTCATTAAGAGTACGAACAAACTTGCCGATAGGTGCCTGCATAGTGCCAAGTAATTTCGAAAGCAACTCGTCGCGGCTTGGCAATGCAGCCAGTGCTTTCACACCGTCAACATCCAACGCGGAGTTAGGCATCGCACCAGCTTTAATTACAAGCTTGTCGTTGCCTTTAGCGAACGTACTCATTACTTTAGCGGCAGCGACTGGATCTGGTGAAATGCCATAGATTAGCGGACCGACAAGTTTGTCAGCCAACAGCTCAAATGGAGTGCCAGTTACAGCGCGACGCGCCAGTGTGTTTTTCATCACACGCAGATACACACCTTGCTCACGCGCTTGCTTACGCAAGGCAGTGATTGCCCCAACAGGTATGCCACGATATTCAGCAACGATGATTGATTGAGCGCCAGCAACTTCTTTGCTGACTTCTTCAACCACAATCGCTTTTTCGCTTTTGTTGAGAGCCACGGTCTTTCTCCTTAAATGGGCTTAGAAGCAAAATGCTTTTTCAGCCCGCCAAATGTACAGCGACCATTCAAGAGTTCAGTTCAATCAAACTGAAGGTATCCGAAATCTTGTCGGGAACGCCATCTGCGTAGGTCCAAAAATTAAGAGTAACGCAAGAGAACCTGCAAACTCACCTACGGTCTTTGAAGGCCCGGCAGTTTTACGCGCCGGCCCAAAGTTCTTTAAATCTATTTTTACTGCTGAGCTTATTGTTGTGCTATTGCTGAGAAACCAGAAGTCTCTACACGCACGCCAATACCCATAGTGCTCGAAACTGCAATCTTTTTCAGATAAACACCCTTCGAGCTTTGTGGCTTGGCACGGTTAAGCGCCTCGACTAATGCTTTCAGGTTCAACTCCAACGCTTCAATCGTAAAAGATGCGCGACCAATACCGGCATGAATAATGCCGGCCTTATCGGTACGATATTGCACTTGACCAGCTTTTGCGTTCTTGACCGCAGTTGCGACGTCCGGAGTTACAGTACCAACCTTGGGGTTAGGCATCAAACCACGAGGACCAAGAATTTGGCCCAATGTACCCACGATACGCATTGCATCTGGCGACGCGATAACGATATCGAAAGGCATGTTGCCAGCTTTCACCATTTCGGCGAGCTCTTCCATACCAACGATGTCAGCACCAGCAGCTTTGGCTTCTTCAACCTTAGCGCCTTGGGTAAATACCGCTACGCGAACTGTTTTACCAGTACCGGAAGGCATTACCACTGAGCCGCGAACCAATTGATCAGATTTCTTAGCATCAATACCAAGTGAAACTGCAACGTCGATAGACTCATCGAACTTT
>JAYWIG010000005.1:0-5573 GCA_043789035.1 Betaproteobacteria bacterium | reverse complement strand
GTACCCAGCCATTTACTGCCGCCTTCATGGCGGCCTTTTTGCTCTTCTAGCAGCTCTTTTAAGCGCTCCATGAGTTTGTCGATGCCGCCCATGGCTTCGATAGCGGCTTTCTCTTCTGCTGTGAACTCGCGTTGAAATTGGCGCTTAAGCCAATCGAGCGGCACATCAATATCGATGCCTTTGATGTTTTCAATACCTTTGAAATAGCTGCCAAACGCACGGTCGAATTTATCGAAGTTGCGCTCATCTTTGACCAAGGTGGCTCGGGCAAGAACATAAAACTCATCGACTGAATTGCCAATAACCTTTTTCTGCATGCCTTCGAGCAGCATCAAAAACTCTTTAATGGATACGGGCACTTTGGCGGTTTTAAGGTGAAAAAAGAAATTAATTAGCATTGCAAAACCTTATTTGCCTACCGAAAATTGCAAGGCACAGACGCCAGCGATAATGAGGAAAATACCCGTTACGCGCATCGCCGTCATGGGCTCATTAAAATATAAAAAACCAATGGTCGCAGTCAGTGCCGTGCCGACGCCTGACCAAATGCCGTAGGTGACAGAAAGGTCGAGTTTGCGTATTGCCATCGAATTAAAACCGAATGCCGTCGCATAGCAGGCAAACATCGCAATGGTCGGCAGCAGGTGTTTAAAGCCCTGCGACAACTTCATGCAGGTAGCCCCGATTACTTCGAATATGATTGCGCAGGCCAAGAACATCCAAGCGGTGTTAACTGTCATTTTGCAAGCCCTCCTAAACGCTCAAGCCGATACTGAAGATGTGCTTTTACGGTGGGCCATTCGGACGCAATGATGCTGAACACTACCGTATCCCGAAGTTCACCATTCGCAGTTCGCGTATGGTTGCGCAAGATACCGTCTTGTTTGGCGCCTAGTTTCGCAATCGCTTCGCGAGATTGAAAGTTCATAAAGTGAGTTCGGAACTCAACAGCGACACATTCAAGCTTCTCGAAAGCATGAGTGAGCAGCATCAACTTACATTCGGTATTGAGCGGCGTTCTTTGTACCGACTTGCCGTACCAAGTCGAGCCAATCTCCACTCGTTTGATCGCAGCGTCGATATTCATATAGGTGGTCATACCAACTGCTTTACCAGCCTTGACGACGGCAAATGGCAGCATACTTCCTTTGTCTTGCAAGCCAAGTCGACGCTCAATTTCAGCGCCGATTTTCCCGGGCGTTGGTACAGCGGTGTACCACAGCGCTGATAAACTGCCATCGGCAGCAGCGGTAGCTAAGTCGACCGAATGAGCAATCGAAAGCGGTTCAAGCCTGACAAACTTGCCCTCGAGAACGATTTGAGCGGGCCAACTCACCTCGATTACCTGTTGTGCCTAGCCATGAACACGAGTCGCTCAAACAAATGCACATCTTGCTCGTTCTTTAACAAAGCACCGTGCAATGGCGGAATGGAACCTTTGCCATCTTTAGATTGCAATACTTCCAAGGGGATATCTTCTGCCATTAACAGTTTGAGCCAATCGAGTAGCTCAGAGGTACTTGGTTTTTTCTTCAAACCCGGAAGCTCACGCATTTGAAAGAATGATTCCATCGCCGCAGCCAAGAGTTCCTTTTTGATATTCGGGAAATGAACATCAACAATTTTTTGCATCGTTTCTTTATCGGGAAACTTAATGTAGTGAAAAAAGCAACGACGCAAAAATGCATCAGGCAGCTCTTTTTCATTGTTTGACGTGATGATGACAACCGGCCTATGCTTGGCTTTCACCAACTGCCGAGTTTCGTACACATAAAACTCCATCCTATCGATTTCACGCAATAAATCGTTCGGAAATTCGATGTCTGCTTTATCGATTTCGTCGATCAGTAAAACCATAGGAACGTCTGAATCTAGTGCCTGCCACAGCACGCCTTTAACGATATAGTTATGAATGTCTTTGACTCGCTCATCACCCAGCTGTGAGTCTCGAAGGCGAGACACTGCATCATATTCGTACAAACCTTGCTGCGCTTTGGTGGTCGATTTAATGTGCCATTGCACCAGCGGCATGCCCAAGCCTCTAGCAACTTCCTCGGCCAACATGGTTTTGCCTGTACCCGGTTCACCTTTGATCAGAAGAGGGCGCTGTAAGGTGATCGCTGCATTGACTGCTAGCTTCAGATCATCGGTAGCGACATAGGATTCGGTACCAGTAAATTTACTTCCAGAGGTCGGGTTAGTCACAAAAGCTCCAAGTGGACGCGGTTTAAGGGTTTAAGCTAGCATTTAGCGATAAGGAAATGCCAAGAAAACTGAGTATAATCGAAGGTTTGTTACTTAACTGAATGGAGGGCGTATTTTTAGCGCCCAAAAACAAGCCGATGAGTAGTTTTATCTCCGTGAAAAGCGTCGTACTTTCAATTTTCGCTGCCTGTACCGTAGCTTTATTATCAACCAACCTAATGGCTCAAGAGATCAAAGGCAATGCAGCAGCAGCCGGTACCAAAACCTCAATGTGCATCGGTTGCCACGGTATTCCGGGCTACAAAGCGTCATTCCCGAATGTGTATTCGGTGCCTAAAATCGGTGGCCAAAGTGAAAAATACTTGGTGAACGCATTGAATGCCTACAAAAAAGGCGAGCGGAGTCACCCTTCGATGAAGGGCATTGCTTGGTCGTTAAGTGATCAAGACATTGCCGACCTTGCCGCTTACTATGCTGCGGGTGTGAGTGTGCCTGTTGCTAAATCAGCCGCTAAATAATTTCGAGAGTTACTGATGAAAATGAATATTCAATTGTGTACTTTGAAAACTGCGGCAGTTGCTGCGTTTTTCTCCTTGGCAAGCATTCAAGCTCAAGCCGCCGACATTGCCGAAGGCCAAAAGAAGTCTGCTACTTGCGCTGCTTGCCACGGCAAAGATGGCAACACACCTATCGACCCTAGCTATCCAAAGCTCGCAGGGCAGCACAAAGACTTCTTGGTTCGCGCATTGAAAGATTACAAAACAGGTGCGCGTAAGAATGCTGTCATGGGTGGCCAAGCTGCAGCGCTTTCGTCGAACGATATGGATAATCTAGCGGCTTATTATGCTAGCTTGCCGGGTAACTTAAGCACGATGAAGTAAAACTTTTTTTCGCTCAACAAAACAAAAAAGCCTTTCTTTCGAAAGGCTTTTTTTATGCTGGAATGAATTACTTCACTACACGCATTTGCTCACGCTTACCGCCTTTGTAGGTGTACAAAGTCAAAGCGCCATCTTTTACGTCACCTTTAGCATCGAAAGCAATCTTGCCGGTTACACCGTCATAGCTAATGGTCTTCAATGCTGGCAAATACTTGGCTGAATCAGTTGAGTTAGCCTTTTGCATCGCTGCAACCATGACATTTACTGAATCGTAAACATACGGAGCGTAGATTTGCACGTCAGTATTGAACTTGGATTTGAACTTAGCTTTGAAATCGGTCATGCCTTTTTCTTTTTCTTTAGTAACGCCACCAGCTTCAGCACAAATAACTTGGCCATCAGACATTGCGTCGCCAGCTAATTTTGCTAATTCTTCAGAACAGATACCATCCCCGCCCATAAATTTAACGTTCATGCCCAATTGCTTGAGCTGACGCATCATTGGGCCCGCTACAGCATCCATTCCACCGAAGAACACCAAATCTGGCTTCTTGCTTTTTAGTTTGGTCAAGATGGCTGCGAAGTCGGTTGCTTTGTCGTTAGTAAACTCGCGTCCAACAACTTTGCCGCCGGCTGCCTTTACAGATTTCTCGAATTCATCTCCCACACCTTGGCCGTACGCTGTACGGTCGTCGATGATTGCGATGCTCTTGGCTTTAACTTCTTTAACCGCCACTTTACCTAATGTGCCGCCAAGTTGGCCGTCATGAGCAACAACACGGAAAGCACCTTTGTAACCTTGGAGAGTGTACTTAGGGTTAGTGGCTGAAGGAGATATTTGAACAATGCCAGCATCGTTGTAAATCTTCGAAGCTGGGATGGTGGTGCCAGAATTCAAGTGACCGATGACACCGTTTACTTTAGCGTCAACAAGTTTCTGCGCCGCTGCAGTACCTTGCTTTGGATCCGCGCCGTCGTCTTCTGACAACAGTTCAAACTTGATTTCTTGGCCGCCAATTTTTACTTTTTTAGCATTCAACTCTTCGATCGCCAATTTAGCGCCGAGTTCGTTGTCTTTACCCAAGTGGGCAATACCACCAGTCATCGGGCCAACGTGGCCGATTTTGACTACTGTTTGGGCTGCTACTGAGCCAGAGGCTAGGGCCGCTGCCACTGCCAATCCGAGAATGGATACTTTCATTAAGGAACTCCTGATGTAAATTTATAAGTTGGCTTTTGAATACTGCTCAACGGCGGCAATCGTATCCTTAAAACAGACCTACGGCAACGTAAGGGGTACAAGTCCTTAATTTGGGCTTAGATTGAAATTGGTTTGGGCTATGAAAACTTTCGAGATAACATCAAGTGATGAGTGAAGCACAATATTTCTGGTGGGTTTTAACTGCGGTTTTAGTGGTACTAGAGCTTGTGACCGGCACTTTCTACCTGCTTGTCTTGGCTCTCGGCTGTGCTGGAGGTGGCATTGCTGCTTTGGCCGGATTAGGTATTTCGGGGCAAATTGGTATTACCGCGCTTGTTTGCTTAGCGGGATGGGGCTACCTTCGGAAGCGCCAAAAACAAAAATCTATGGAGATGCCAGAACCTGCGGGGGACTCCGCCGTGAATTTAGACGTCGGTGAAATTCTTGATGTTGGTGCTTGGCAAGAAAACCGCACCTGTGAGGTGAGATATCGAGGTGCGGTATGGCAGGCAGATCTCGCTGCAGGTATTGATTTGTCAGCGGCGCATCCAGGCAGGTATGCTATTGAAAAGGTTGTATCCAATCGACTAATTCTCACACCGGCTTTCCGTTAAAACCTAAAGGAAAATCATGAGCTTAGGGTTTGGAACTTTCACCTTCCTATTTCTTGTTGTTGCAATTGTTTTTGTCGTGACTGCCGTCAAGGTCGTGCCGCAACAAAACGCTTTCGTTATCGAACGCTTAGGCCGCTACGATAGAACGCTTCAGCCTGGTTTGAGCTTTGTGATTCCGTTTATCGACAGGGTCGCCTACAAGCACATGCTCAAAGAGGTACCCCTTGATGTACCTAGCCAAGTGTGTATCACGCGAGACAACACGCAGTTAACGGTCGATGCGGTTTTGTATTTCCAAGTAACTGACCCTATGCGTGCCTCCTATGGCTCGAGTGATTATTTGTCAGCGATTACGCAACTTTCTCAGACAACGCTTAGAAGCGTGATCGGTAAGTTAGAGCTGGATAAAACTTTCGAAGAACGCGAGATTATTAACTCTTCGGTCGTGGCTGCTCTTGATGAAGCAGCAAGGAGTTGGGGTGTAAAGGTTTTGCGCTATGAAATTAAGGATCTAACGCCGCCGCAAGAAATCTTGCGTTCAATGCAGGCTCAAATTACCGCAGAACGCGAAAAGCGCGCCTTGATAGCGAGCTCCGAGGGCAAAAAGCAGGAACAAATCAATATTGCCACCGGCGATAGGGAATCGTTTATCCAGCGCTCAGAAGGTGAGCG
>JAYWIG010000004.1:0-22128 GCA_043789035.1 Betaproteobacteria bacterium | reverse complement strand
AAGCCCAGCGACCATGGCTCCAGTTGCACAAACTAGCGCTAAATGGAGGGAGAGGATGAGAGGCATGTAAATCTCATGGGCGTTATAGCCGGTGACTTGCCACAAAAGGGCCAGTAATAGCTCACTGCCTGCCCGCGTATCCGCCCCAGCATGCATGAACCAATATATTTGGGAATAATCGATACCTGCAAACAGTGTGTCCAGTCTTGGGGCACTGAAAAAACCATTGTTGAGAAAACGTTGAGCTCCCAAACTGTAATTCGCCATATCGTCGTTGGCGAATGCTATCCAGTCGAAACCAAAATTTAACATCGGCCAACCGGCCAAAAGCTCAGCAATCAGCAAAATTCCAGCGCATGCTTTTAATCGAAAAAGAGGGAAATAGGGGCGAAATTTATAGAAAATTAAACACGACAAGACAACGAGGACAATTATTAACGCGCTTCCAAAGTCTTTGACCGGTAGGCCAGCTCTGTTGATTGCAAAGGTGCTAACTACAGTTACAGCGATTCCAAGCGCCGGCGAGATAAGTACTCCTTGGATCAAGCCCAGGCGGGGTTTTGATATCGTCAAAAGCCCGTAGCCAATGGTCATCCAAAGAATAAATAATCCAAGAGATAAAAATAGTGCAATCAATGGACGCAATCCGACTGATAAATTGGGAGAGGTGCTATCGGCAAGGTCTTACTCTGCGCTTGGTGCGGACGTTCAAAGGCGTGATGTGTCGAAACAGCAATCTTAGCCAGCTTCTCTCTCAGCACTTGTTCTAAAAACCTGTATCGAGAGATGCTGTAGTGCTTTAGTCTAGTGCGTTGCTCTAAGGAATTAACGAATATGGGCGTTCCATCAGGGGCGACGATGGCAATAACACTGTTGTGCCTACCACAGTACTTTAGCGCTAATACGCTGCCTTGAGGAATGTTTTGAATCTTGTTCATTGCCTATTTGATTGCTTTGAAAATAAGTGGGGAAAACCAAGCTCCTCCGAAATGCCAAGCTTTATTCAATAATGCTCGGTAGCTAAGATTTTCCGCAATCTCAACGTTCACGTAAGAACAATTAGCAACGACTCTTGTTACGACCAAAACCTCTCCAATGTCCGCGTCATTGCCAATTTGTATATCTTCGCCATCAATTCTAGCCCCTGTTCCGATCCGGCAGACATGGCCTATCTAAGTTGGGTCAGAAAACGTTTCTATCGAATGATCCCTGTAAAACTCTTGGCGAAAATTATGTCGTCGTATTGCATAGTAAAGCGCAACCTACTAGCCAAGCGGCTCGTTTTTAAACAGTAGAACGACAATGGTAGACATGCTGTGGCGTCAAATATCTGCCTTTTATTTTGTTTACTAGCTCATTATTTTCATGCTGCTCAGGGCTTAAGTCGCGTTTTGATTCTGTAAGCTATATCGGTGCAGACATGTTTAAATAAAAACGGAAGTATCGCCTTTCTTACCTCTGCTTGTGAGGGTTGTCTTCCTAAAATGCGTGACCTAATCCTGTTCATTTCTTGATGGCCTATTTCATTTATTGCGGCGGAAGTTTTCTGATGTTCATGGATTCGAAAGGCTCCTAGAAAGTCCGGGATGTGCAAGAAACGAGCACCTACATCCCTAAACCTGACTAGCAGATCCCAGTCCATAGCAAAACGAAACGATTCATCGATGGAACCGCCTGCTTTTTCCCAAATTCGGCGTCGCCAAAACATCGTTTCCTGAGGGACGTAATCCGCCCACGTTAGCACTGGCCCGTTATGCCCGGGTAGTATCCATCGCCCTATTTCAAGGTCGTTTTGGTCAATGAGTAGTCTGTCTCCATAAATGACGTCTACGTCGGGATTGGCGTTAAAAGTTTGCGCAATTTTATGTAATGCACCAGCTAACAATAAGTCGTCCGAATTTAACCACGCCATAATTTCACCGCTAGTGTTCGAAAAGCCACGATTGATTGCTTGCGATTGTCCCGTATCTTTAGTTGACGTCCAGCCGGTGAGTTTTGATTCATGTTTCTTCAGGACTGAAACTGTCGAATCCTGCGATCCACCATCTTGGACGAAATATTCTAAATTCGGGTATTCCTGAGTTAAGACGCTTTGCAAAGTTCTTTCTATGAAATCTCCTTGCCCGTAGGACGGAGTAACAATAGAAATTTTTGGAAACGTTTGCCCTTTTGATAGATCTACTTTTCGAGGCGTAGTTAATTGTCGGCCCGCATATTGATTCAAATGACCTAATCGAGGTCGAATTTTGTTGTATAGCCAGATTTTGAATCCTCGAAAGGAATTGAACGGTGCAAATACAAGTTTGAATGACTCGAGAGCTTTGTTTTGCTTACTAATAACATGTTCTTTTTCCTGAAGTTCTTTTTGATAAGAAGCAAGCACTCGATTGTGTACGTCGGTGCTTGCTTCAATCGAAGAAATAATCCTTTGATAAGGTTCAATGAGCGAATCTTTTAACCGCAGCGATTCGTCTTTGGCATGGATGGTCTGTGCAAACAAAGAAGAGGCTAACGATTGCTCTTGAATAAGTTCGTCTTTTATTCGCACGATTTCTTGATAATTTGCAATTGCCTTGGCTTGCTCTTGAATTACGACTTCCTTAGCGCCAAGCAGAGAATTAAAGTGGCCAGCAATACTTGGAACTATAAAATCGAACACTCCAGGAGGTAACGTTAAGCGCTTGCGAAGGTGTATAAGATCATTTCGCAAAAAGAATTTATTCAATCCATCAAAATAAACTTCAACATAACCGTTAGAAATCAAGAGAGGCATCCATAGTTGACTGTTATCTAGCTTCGATGAATCGTACTCTATCCATCCAGGAAATTCCGCAGTCGGCCGCACCGATTCTATGACTAATACCTTGGGCCTGTTAATCGCTAGATTAAGGGACTTAAGTACGTCTGATTCGGCACCTTCTACATCAATTTTCAGAAAGTCGATCTCCGGAGGGGTGTATTCCTTAATTATCGAATCAAGGGTCCTGATGGGAACCTCCTCAGTGACCATGTCTTTGTAAAGGGATGTCAATTCCCCGATTCGCGAAGGGTCAGTAGAAGATAGTGCGCTTTGCCCCACAACGTTTGACAGCAGAACTGTCCCAGTTCCACAGCCAACTGCGGTTCTCAAATTGATGTCCCGAGGACGTGCTTCGTTGAAAAGTAGCCACTTATTTTTGATAGGTTCAATGTTGATTCCTCGCCAGCCCTCATCGTAAAAAGATTTAGTGACCGAAAGAAATTCGGGATCGTGCGCCCCGACATCGATATAAAAGCCAGTTTTGAATTCCGCGAAAAGCCGGCGGAGCATTACATCTTCGAAATTTTGAGCGTATGTGTACATGTTTACAAACTAGTTATAGCCATTGGAAATCAACTGTTATCAGCAAGTGAAAGTCTAGTCTTTCATCGCAGCTAGCAGAAATCGGCCGTGATCGGCAGTCCTACCAAGCCGTAAAACGGTGGTATTTCGACTTCGTAGTTCCAGATAATAGAGAGCGGACCAATCCAATCGGTTTCAAAGAAGGTTTTTCCTGTCGATGTCGCTGTTGCTTGGCCTAAATTGACTTGCAGTGAATATTCTCCTGATTCGAGCGCCATTCCGACTTCGATCTTGAGGGTTTTCAGTTCAGGCATGTTGTTAAAAATCGAAATTCGCTGGGTATAAGTTCCGAAAGTTGTCACCACTTGGTTATACCGATTTTTAAGTGTGCAGGTTACATGACAAGGATCGTTGATATCGTCGATGTATTGAACGTAAAACAATAGTGTTTCCCCGATTCGAACAGACGTAACTGGATGGTTTGATTCAGAATAAATTCCAACTGCCAAGATGCTCGGCTTCGCCGTAACACCTTTATTCACCCAAATAGGCATCTCCATTGACGTACTAAGATTTTGATTTGTTTGCTCTTTAACGCTAGGGGGGAGAATGGAGGAAATTGCGTTTTCAGGGGTGCTGGTTGCTAAATAGCTGTTGATCGCTTGCATGTTGTCGCCCCAGAACTGCACAACTCCAGACTTGAGATAAAGGCCCTTAGTGCAGAGATCGCGTACCGTTTGCATGTCATGAGAAACAAATAGCAAAGTGACTCCTCTCTCGCAAAGACCTCGAATGTGGCTGATGCATTTTTGCTGAAAAAAGAAGTCTCCGACGCTTAGCGCCTCATCAACAATCAGCACATCAGGGTCACAGAGAACTTGGACTGCAAATGCTAGCCGCATCACCATTCCGCTGGAATACGTTTTAACTGGGCGCTCGATTGAAGAACCAATCTCGGCAAATGCCTCAATTTCGCTAAACCGAGATTGGATCTCTGCCTTCGTTAATCCAAGCAGTAGCCCATTTAAAAGAACGTTATCTCTGCCAGAATATTCTGGGTTAAAGCCGCTGCCAAGTTCTAGCAAAGCTGAAACTCTGCCGTTTACCTGTACGCTTCCAGACGTTGGGGTTAGTGTTCCGGTCAAGATCTGTAATAAGGTACTCTTTCCGCTACCGTTTCGCCCAATTATTGCTACTGCTTCGCCTTTGCGAACCTCAAAACTAATATCTTTAAGAGCATGAAAGTGATTATCTGAAGATGTGTTTTTTTGCCCAATCGCATGTTTCAATTTCGAAAATTGATTTTCCTGCAGAGTGTAGGATTTGCAGACGTTTTCTACCCTAATAACAATGTCATTCATCAACTAGATTAAATCGGAGAAAGTTGGTCGTAGCCGTTTAAAAAGCAAAAAGCAAAGCCACGCAAATATTGCTGAGATTGAAAAATAAATGGATAGAGCCGCAAAATCTGGAGGAATCCCTGAAAACATACACTTACGAAGCTGCTCAATAACGATAGTAAGTGGATTCAATATAAGAAACTTTTGGAGTATCGGGGGAGCTACTTCGATACTATAGAAGATCGGAGTTAGAAAAAGCAGTGTGTGGTTGAGCATTCCTACAACTTGGCTTACGTCTTTAAAAATTAATCCAACCGACGACAGGAGCCAACCAGTACCAAGCAAAACGGGAAGAAAACACAAAAAAACTAAAGGAAAGAGTGCAAGTGATGGCTTTGGTACTCCAAATAAAACAATGTATCCAAGAGTCCACACCGCGACGCCAATGAATGCGTGAATTAATGAAGTCGCCACGGTTACTACAGTCAGCAGTTCCAGTGGAAACACTATCTTTTTCACAAAGTTTGGATTTGCAGTAATCAGGACCGAAGATCGGGTGAGAACTTCGGAAAATGCATTAAAAACTATGAGGCCTGCAAACAACATCAACGCATATTCCGCTGTACTGTCGTTTGACCCCCAACGACTTTTTAAAATAACGCCAAAAGCGAGCGTATAAACGGTTAACAAGAACAAGGGCTGAATAAATGACCAAAATGCGCCACCGCTCGCCCCACTGTACTTACCTTGAAACTCTCTCTTGGTAAGTTCAACCACTAGGCTCCGGTGCCGCCAAATTGAAATGAACAATCGTTTCTCCTGTGATTGTAGGATTAAGTTTGACAGGAGCAGCCGATGAAATTCGTTGCCACTTGGATGCTGAACAGCGCATTAGCCGCATTTTAGTCAGTTTTGGGATTTGGAGTTTTTTTGTGAAATCCAAAATACTGAGTTGCATTGCGAAGGGGATCATCCGCTAGTGCTCCAAGCCGCGCTGAGCAGCAGTGACATAAGAGTGAGGAGAATGAACTGAAAAAATATCTCGGTTGGCTTTAGTCCCCCTAAACAAAACAGGCACACCATCCTTTAGGCAATATTTGAGGCAAATTACGCTGGAATATCTCCGATTCGAGCGAAGAGTTGTTGTGGTTAGTCGCTCATATTCTTTGTTATGTTGGCAATGTGTCGTTGCGGTCACAGTAGCTCTATTCACGCCTATCTATCGAACAAGCCACTTTTGTTGCCTTAATAACTTAGTGTGTTTGATCACTACTTCCCCCAAAACTGCATTCGCGAACCGTTGAGGTTACCTACATCTCCACTAATGTGGCTGCATTTCTAGGTTAAGATTTTGAAAGTTGATAACAGGAGTAGTAATGTTTAGTGATCGTGTCGGAATCATCCTAGCCGGGGGCTCAGGCACGCGCCTGCACCCTCTTACCCAAGTTACTTCTAAGCAGCTCATGCCGGTTTACGATAAACCCATGATCTATTACCCGCTTTCAGTATTAATGCTGGCGGGGATAAAAGAAGTGCTTATTATTTCAACCCCTCATGATTTGCCGAATTTCCAGCGTTTGCTGGGCGATGGTGTTGGGTGGGGCATGAATTTTCAATATGCTGAGCAGCCTTCGCCTGATGGCCTTGCTCAAGCTTTCATCATTGGTGAGAAGTTCATTGCCGGTCGGCCAAGCTGCTTGGTGCTTGGGGACAACATTTTTTACGGTCACGGCTTACCTGAAATGTTGGTTCGAGCCAGAGATCTTAACGAAGGCGCAACAGTATTTGGTTACTATGTTAATGACCCTGAACGCTATGGCGTGGTGAGCTTCGATAAAGCTGGTAAGGCCGAAGCGATTGAGGAAAAACCGTTAGAGCCAAAATCTAACTATGCGGTAACAGGCCTTTATTTTTATGACAATCAAGTGTGCGATATTGCGAAGAGTATTAAGCCGTCGGCTCGTGGTGAGCTTGAAATTACTACGGTGAATGAAGTTTATTTGAACCAAGGCCAGCTCAATGTTGAGTTAATGGGGCGTGGTTTTGCTTGGTTAGACACGGGCACCCATGCGTCGTTACTTGATGCTGGTCAGTTTGTGCGCGTACTTGAAGAACGCCAAGGCTTGAAAATTTGCTGCCCAGAAGAAATTGCTTTCTCGAACGGCTTCATCGATGCGGCACAACTAGAAAAGTTGGCCAAACCTTTAGTGAAAAGTGGTTATGGCGACTATTTGCTGCGCATTCTGAAGCGAGGCCTGTAGTGCAAGTAGTAGATACTACGATTGCCGATTTAAAGATTATCGAGCCCAAGGTTTTTGGTGATTCGAGAGGTTTCTTTGTTGAAACATGGAATGAGGGCGCGTTTGCAAAGCTTGGCATCAATGCGAAGTTTGTGCAAGACAATCACAGCCGCTCTTCCAAAGGTATTTTGCGTGGTTTGCACTATCAGCTGCAACAAACCCAAGGCAAATTAGTGCGGGTATTGCATGGAGAAGTGTATGACGTGGCGGTCGATATGCGCAAGTCTTCGCCAACTTTTGGTAAACACGTTGGTGTACTTCTTAACGACGAGAACAAGCGAATGTTCTGGGTGCCTCCGGGGTTTGCTCACGGGTTTGTTGTGCTCAGCGAATCGGCTGACTTTTTATACAAATGCACTGATTTTTATGCGCCGCAGTTCGAGCGTAGCTTGCTGTGGAATGATGCAGCCTTAGGGATCGATTGGCATCTAAACGGTCTGAAGCCGTCATTGGCGGCAAAGGATGAAGCCGCTTTGCCTTTGGCGCAATCTGAGGCATTTGCATGAAGGTACTTATTACGGGTTGCAATGGGCAGCTAGGCTGGGAGCTGAAGCGTTCCATGCCCCAAGGCGTCGAAGCGATTTGGACGGATGTTGCTGAACTTGATATTGCGAATAGCAATGCCGTTAATGAGTTAGTACAGAAGTTTCATCCGGATGTGATTATCAACGCTGCGGCATATACAGCTGTCGATAAGGCGGAGACCGAGAAAGAAATTTCTTACAAAATCAATCGCGATGGTGCAGGCAACTTAGCCAAGGCCGCAGCCAGCATTGGCGCACGGTTTTTGCATGTATCGACCGATTTTGTATTCGATGGCCAAGGCAAACCCTATTTGCCAACTGATGTCGTATTCCCTTTGTCGGTTTATGGCGCGTCGAAGGCTGAGGGAGAGCAACAGGTGCTGGCATCCGGTGCGAAAGTGTTAGTCGTTCGTACGGCTTGGGTTTATTGCAGCCACGGCGGTAACTTTGTAAAAACTATGTTGCGCTTGATGGCTGAGAAACCCGCCTTGAGTGTTGTTTGTGACCAAGTGGGTTCGCCGACTTGGGCAAAAGGCTTAGCGACGACTTTATGGGCCTATGCTCAAATGCCAGAGGCTGTGACTGGCATTGTTCATTACACCGATTCAGGCGTTGCCAGTTGGTATGATTTTGCGGTGGCGATCCAGGAAGAGGGGTTGGCCTTGGGGCTTTTAAAAGTTGCGGTTCCCATCGCACCCATTCCTGCTGCTCAGTATCCTACCCCCGCTCGTCGCCCCGGTTTTAGTGTGCTTGATAAAGCCTCTACGATTGCTACTTTCGGCGCTGCACCGCATTGGCGGGTACAGCTACGAGCAATGCTTAAAGAATTAATTTAACCTATCTCAAAACTTAAGAAACTTCCATATGGCAACTCTTCTAGTTACCGGCGGTGCCGGTTTTATCGGTGCTAACTTTGTTCACTATTGGGTTAAGGCATATCCGCAAGACAAAGTTATTGTGCTCGATAGCCTTACCTATGCGGGTAACGCATCAAGTGTCGCTGGCCTGCCTAACGTAAGCTTGCTCAACGGCAGCATTAATGACTACGAGTTAGTACTGAAAACGCTTGAAAATGAGCAAATCAAAACGATGATTCACTTTGCCGCGGAGAGCCATGTCGACCGCTCGATTCATGGCCCTGATGCTTTCGTTGAAACTAACGTGGTTGGTACTCATAGCTTGCTCAAAGCGGCCAAAAAGGTATGGATTGATAACGGCGTAAAAGACCACCGTTTTCATCATGTATCGACCGACGAAGTTTATGGCTCTTTAGGCCCAAATGATCCAGGCTTTAGCGAAACAACGCCCTATGCGCCTAACTCACCGTATTCGGCAAGCAAGGCAGGCTCTGACCATTTGGTGCGCGCCTACCACCATACTTATGGGCTAAATACGACGACCACGAATTGCTCGAACAACTACGGCCCTTACCAGTTTCCAGAAAAATTGATTCCTCTGTTTTTGCTCAATGCGCTACACGGCAAAGCTCTACCCATTTATGGTGACGGCGGCAATGTGCGTGACTGGTTGTATGTCACAGACCATTGTCTTGCTATTGATTTGGCCTTGCAAAAAGGCCGCGCAGGTGAAGTGTATAACGTGGGTGGCGGCGAAGAGTTGCCGAACTTAAAAGTGATTGATACTTTATGTGCGGTAGTTGATCAGGCATTTGCTTCTAACTCATCGTTGGCAGCGCGTTTTGTTGACGCACCTGCCGCTAAGGGCTTAGCGACAAGTAGCCTAAAAACGTATGTAAAAGATCGCCCCGGCCATGATAAACGTTACGCGATTGACGAGACTAAAATTCGCTCAGAGCTGGGCTATCGCCCCAGTATGAGCTTCGAAGAAGGTTTGAATAAAACCGTGAACTGGTATTTGTCGAACGAAGTTTGGTGGCGGGCTGTGATGGACGGCTCTTATCGCCAATGGCTTGAGAAGAACTACGCGGGTTAGTCTTTCGAATTTAGCGGAATTTTCGACGTATTTCGTATGAGATCGTTTAGGCGAGAGCCGTCGACTTGAAGTGAAGTGAAAAGTCGGTCGTAAATGCCTTTTTTTCCGACTGCGCTGAGTGTAGCCTGCATGAGCTTTGAAGGCACTGTGATTAACCCCCCATGTCGCCCTTTGGCTTGTCGGGTTTCGAGAATAATGGTCGCTGTACTTTGATCTACAGGCTCGGCTGCAAAAAACAGCTCATAGTTTTTTAGTTGGTCTCTAGCTTTAAGCAGTGCAACTAAGCCATCATTCAATCGATCAATACTCACCATGCTTCGCTTAGCAGTAGCGCCGCCTAATGGGAGCGGCCAACGGGTGTTGGCAAGAGCAATGAGCTTCTCATAGTTCGCTCCTACACCGGCGCCGAAGACCAGTGGTGGCCTAACAACCACGATCTTCATCGAACCTAACTTCCCCGTTTGTTGCAGCTTTCGTAAGCCAGTTTCAGCATCAAGTTTCGAGATCGAGTACGCGTCAGTTGGCGCAGGAACGTCACTTTCAGTAAACGGACTGCTTGATTGCTCACCCATGACTTTTGCGGTCGAAACGAAAATGAACTGTTGAACTCCAGCATCAGCAGCGGTTCGTGCGAGCTTTAGCGTTAACTCGCAGTTAATCGCCTGATAATCAGCCAGCGTCGGGGCCGCCTTCATTTGATGCACGAGTGCTGCTAAGTGGATAACTGAATCGCAGCCACTTAAGGCTTGAGTTAATGATGCTTCGTCTTGGGTGGTTTGCTGCGCCAACCAAGTGCGATTGACCCCAATCGACGTAATGGATTGCGACAGTAACTTTTGTTTTAAAGCCTTCGCGATCCAACCATTGGGGCCAGTGACTGCAACTTTCATCGGCAAAATTCGAATGTATGCGACATATTCAACGTAAATTGATGGTTTCGCCGTTGTAGTTGTAGCAAAGCTTCTTTAAGCTGGCGCTCGAAACCGGTACGATCAACAATTAACTCAATTCTTGCATTGCAAATTCTCATGACAATTTCCGCTTCTATTTTTAAAGCTTACGATATTCGTGGCATTGTAGATAAAACCCTCACTGATGAGGCCGTTCGCCTTATTGGGCAAGCGCTAGCTACCGAAGGTTTGGCTAAAGGTGTGAAGCAAATGGTGGTCGGGCGCGATGGTCGCCTTTCTGGCCCACGTTTTGCCGACGAACTGGCCAAAGGTATTCAGGCTGCTGGAGTCGATGTGATTGATATTGGCCAAGTCACCACTCCTATCGTTTATTACGCTACGTATGAGCTGAATACGGGTTCGGGTATTGCGATTACCGGCAGCCATAATCCCCCGGAATACAACGGCTTAAAAATGATGCTCGACGGTGAAACTTTGTACGGCGAAGCAATTCAAAAACTATACAAACGCATTGAGACAAATGATTTGGTCACCGCCGCAGTGCCAGGAAAGCGAACCAGCACTGACATGCGTGAGCGTTATTTGAAACGCGTGCTAGGCGATGTGAAGTTGGCCCGGCCCATGAAAATTGCGGTCGATTGTGGCAATGGTGTGGCTGGAGCATTTGCGACTGAGTTATTTGAAGGTTTGGGTTGTGAGGTAAAGGAGCTGTTCTGCGAGGTTGATGGAAATTTCCCTAACCATCATCCAGACCCTGCGCATATTGAAAACCTCCAAGATTTGATGGCATGTTTGCGTGATACCGATGCCGAACTTGGCATTGCATTCGACGGTGATGGCGACCGTTTGGGTGTTGTTACGAAATCAGGGAAGGTGATTTTTCCTGATCGCCAAATGATGTTGTTTGCCGAAGATGTGCTGAGCCGCAACCCTGGTGCCGAAATTTTGTTCGATGTGAAGTGCAGCCGCAATTTGGCAACCTATATCACTGCGAAAGGTGGCCGACCTTTGATGTGGAAAACCGGGCACTCGCTGGTGAAAGCGAAGATGCGCGAAACTGGCGCACCCTTAGGTGGCGAAATGAGTGGCCATATTTTCATTAAAGACCGCTGGTACGGTTTTGATGATGGCTTGTACGCAGGCGCTCGTTTGCTTGAAATATTGAGCAAGGTGAAAGACCCGAATGCGACCTTAGAAGGCTTGCCTGATTCACCGACAACACCAGAGTTGCAATTGCAAGTTGATGAGGGGGAGAACCACGCGTTGATTGCCAAATTACAAGCAGGCGGTGGTTTTAGCGCTGCTCAGCGAGTAGTAACAATTGATGGCGTTAGAGCCGAGTATGCTGATGGTTTTGGTCTGGCCAGAGCATCGAACACGACGCCCGTGGTCGTGATGCGCTTTGAGGCTGATACTGACATTGCGCTAGCGCGAATTCAAAATGATTTCCGCGCAGCAGTTTTAGCCGTTAAACCGGGCGTGAAACTGCCGTTTTAAGTATGACTTCAGTATGACTCTACCAAGCGCTATTCAAACGATACTTGAGCCGCCTACATTGCGCGGTGTAAGATTTGATTTTTCGCGACAAATTGCATCGTCCGAGCAAATACGCACCTCATTAAACGAGTTGGCAGATAAACATCTTGTAGAAAAGAGGCGAGCTTTATTTGCTGGCGACCGCATCAATGCCACCGAAGGTAGGGCTGCTTGGCACACCGCGCTCCGAAGGCCTGCCCAGTTGCAGCCCGTTGATGTAGCGAAAGACTTAGCTCAAGCCAAAGCGCTCGCTCTTGAATTTCGATCCCAGCAACGCAAATTGCCCGGCAGTAAAGAGATTAAAGATGTTGTCATTCTGGGGATTGGTGGCAGCCTCTTAGGCCCGCAATTGTTAATGACGGCCTTGGCACCTTTAACTTACCGTTGTCACTACATCGGCAACGTTGATGGCCATGTGCTCGACAACACGTTTGCACAATGTGAGCCCTCTACGACACTATTCATTTTGATTTCGAAAAGCTTTACGACGATCGAAACCCAAATGAACGCTAGCCATTGTTTGGCATGGTTGGCCAAGCACGGCATTGAGCATGGCAAGAAGCAGTTTGTTGCGATCACTGCAAATCGTGCTGCCGCTGCCAAGTGGGGTGCTGAGCCTGAGTTGACTCTGGGTTTTGAGGATTGGGTTGGCGGGCGATATTCGGTGTGGAGTGCGGTCGGCTTTCCGGTCATGCTCAACATTGGTGTTGAGGCGTTCGAAGAGATTAGCAGAGGTGCTTATGAGGTTGATCAGCACTTCGAGCTTGAGCCACTGCAAACTAATGTGCCCGTACTAATGGCAGCCTATGAATTAGCGGCAATGAGTCGAGGTGAAACATCGCGCTGTGTGGCTACCTATGATGAACGCTTGGCGAAATTGCCCGATTATTTACAACAGCTAGAGATGGAAAGTTTGGGTAAACGAGTGCAGCTCGACGGCCAGCTTGCCCAAGGTTGTGGCCCGCTCGTTTGGGGCACGGTAGGTACGACCGGCCAGCATTCGGTATTCCAGTGGCTGCATCAAGGGCAACAAAAAACACCGATTGATTTCATTGTTTGTGCCCAACCGAACCATGAGCATTCCGCGTTACATCGCTCAATGCTTGCCAATTGTTTGGCGCAAGCACAAGCATTATTCAATGGGCGCGATGCTGCACAAACTGCCAATGAGCTCACGGCTCAAGGGCTAGCGGCCGATGAGGTGACTAGACTTACACCGCACATGACATTTGCGGGTGGCCGAAGCAGTAGCTTGATGATGTTGCCTAGGTTAAGCCCGTTTTATGTTGGTGCATTGCTGGCACTGTATGAGCATAAAGTGTTTGTTTTGTCAGTTTCGTTTGGCATTAACGCATTTGATCAATACGGTGTCGAGCTTGGCAAAATTGCCGCGAAAAAGATTGATGCCGTACTGGTAACTGAAGTGCTTTCCGATGGGCCAAACGAAGGGGTGGATGCAATTACACAGGCTCAAATCGCTTGGATAAAGAAACAAGTTTGATTTGCGAGTATGTTTTTAGAAACCGATACCTTTGGCGGCCATGTTCTTCAAGCTAGGTTGCACGGAGAAGACGTTTTTTATATAGCCCCTAAGGTTTTGCATCAAGCTGGACAGCCTCGGCGCGGCGGCGTACCAATATTATTTCCACAGTTTAATAACGAGGGTGTATTTCCTAAGCACGGTTTTGCACGGGTGATGGCTTGGAAAACTATTCAACCTCCTGAAATTGGTAAAACAACTGGCCAACACTGGCGGGCAACCTTGGACGCAAATGCGATGAGTGTTGACTCTTTCATGCAGAATACCAGCGCAAAATGGCCCCATCATGCAGAACTTGTGATCGATGCGGTAATCGAGAGTAGTAGGTTATCGATAGAGCTCACCGTAAAAAACATCGGAACAACGGAGTTTTCCTTCACCGGTGGCTTGCATCCTTATTTTTGCTGGCCTGCTGGGGACATTGAAGTCCAACAGCTTGGCGTTCGCCTTTCCCGTGATTCGATGATGCAGCAAGGTGCCGGCATCGAAGAAAAGTTTCTGCATCGAAGCGATACGTTGAGCGTGCTTAGCGACGGCCACAAAATGACGATCAAGAAGTTTGGCTTTGATGAATGGATGCTTTGGAACCCAGGCCCCAAGCATAGCTTGCAAGATATCGAGTACGAGGATTGGCAGTCGTTTTATTGCCTAGAGCCTATCAGCTCGATCAAACCGCATTGCCTGAAACCTTTCGAAGTTTTTACAGGCGGATTTTCTATCCAGATCGAGCCGCGCTAGCATTGCGCATGCTTCAACGAATGTCTCGCAACTTGTACTCCATCTTTTGGTGGCTAGCTTTGCCGTTTCTGGGATTGACATTGCTTTGGCGAGCGATTCGACGACCAGCCTATAGAGCGCATTGGATGGAGCGGTTTGGTGTATCGAAAAGCCATGCAATTCAAAGCACTCAACCAGTATGGATTCATGCCGTATCGGTTGGCGAGACCCGTGCCGCCCAGCCTTTGATTCAGGCATTGCTTTCACAATCGCCAGAGAGAACTATTCTTCTGACGCATATGACACCCACAGGGCGGGCCACAGGCGACGAGTTGTATGCCAAATTTTTAAATGAAGGGCGGCTAGTACAAGCCTATTTGCCTTACGATTATCCGTTTGCAATGCGGAGATTCATTGGCCATTGGCAGCCACGCCTAAGCGTGATGATGGAAACAGAGGTTTGGCCAAATTTGATCGCGACCGCAAATAAAATGAAGCTTCCGGTTACTCTCGTCAATGCCCGACTCAGTGAGAAGAGCTTAAAAAAAGGGTTGCAGGTAGAGCGGTTAATGGCCCAAGCAGTCAGAGGTTTCGACGCGATTGCGGCGCAAAGCCAAGCCGATGCTGACCGTATCGAAAGGTTTGCACCGCGAGTGAAAATTCAGGTGGTTGGCAATACGAAATTTGATGTTCAAGTACCCATGCTAAGCGTTGAACTTGGTGCCCAATGGAAGGCCGTCATCGGGAGGCCCACAATAGTACTTGCCAGCTCTAGAGATGGTGAAGAACTACTGTTTTTTCAAGCTTTGCGTGAAAAACTTGAAAGCTCAAGTCTTCTAACTATTCGTCCACTGGTAATCGTTGTGCCTAGGCATCCTGAGCGATTTGCAGAAGTTAGCGACTTGGCGGTAAAGCATGGCTTTTCCGTTGCTAATCGTAGCGATGGTATGCAAACGTCGATCACCGCCGACGTCTTGATTGGCGATTCAATGGGGGAAATGTTTGCGTATTACAGCGCAGCAGAGGTAGCGATCATCGGCGGTAGCTTTGGGCCATTCGGCTCACAAAACCTAGTAGAAGCGATGGCAGTTGGTTGCCCGGTTATTGTGGGGCCATCGCGGTTTAACTTCGATCATATTATTGCCCAAGCCATTGAGAGCGGTGGTGCGATTGGCGTTCAAGGTATGGTTCAGGCTATTGATGAAGCCTTTAAGCAGCTGACGCTCCACGCCGATCAAACATCGGTTGCTGAGTTAGCTGAACAGTTTTGCGCCACCCACCAGGGTGCAACAAAGAAAACCCTTCAAGTGTTGCAGCCTTGGATTTGATGAGGTGGACCTCTCTAATTTTACTTCGCTGGTTTGACAGGTGATGAAGTGGGGTCAATTGGTTTTAAGCTGCGGCCGCCGCGAGATTGTTTAACCGGAGCGGGCTTTTCACTCAATGTCGGCGATGATGCTGCAGCTGCAGGAACTGAGACTGTTGGAGGTGTTGCGGGCGTTGTTGGGCTTGTCGATGTTGCTGGCACTGCGGGTGGAGTAACTTCGGGTTTCGGTGCCTCAAGCAAGGCACTGACTGCCGCAACGTCTTCAGGCTTTAGGGCGGCTGCGGTCGCCTTAAGTTTAAGACCGTTGACGATAACGTCGTAACGCGCCTTTGCTAAATCACGCTGGGTTGAAAATACCTGTTGTTGAGCATTCAGTACGTCGATGTTGATACGCACTCCGACTTGATAACCTAATTGATTTGAATCTAAGGCTAAGCGGCTAGATTTTTCAGCTGCCTGCAATGCTGTGACTTGATTGATAAGGCTATTAAGACCAAGATAGGCCTGACGAGCCCCAAGCTCTGCTTGGTTTTGGGCATTACCTAAGTCGAATTCTGATTTGTTTAAATTCGCCGCTGCTTCTCTTACTCTCGACTCAATGGCGCCGCCTGTGTAAAGCGGTACATTGAGCTGCACGCCCAATGCCGCATTATTGGCGAATATGCCGATCGCAGACGCAATTGCGCTTTCTGTATGCGATACTGAACCGACTAAATCGACGGTTACGCGGCTTGCAAGTCGCTGCTTTGTGATTTCTCTTTTCGCGTTTTCTACCGCAATTTGAGCTTGTTGAACGGAATAATTATTCTTCTTCGCCGCATCCGCCCAATCTGCCCAAGCTGATGGTTGAGGGCCACTCAACACTACGCCTTCTTTCAGGGTGTCGATATCTTTGACGGTTTTACCGGTCAAAATTGCGAGCGCCGAGCGTTTGTTTTCAAGGTCATTCAAGCCTGCAATTTCTTGGAATATGACTAAATCGAATTTGGCTTGGGCTTCTTGTTGATCGGTAATGGTCGCCGTACCGACTTCGAAATTGCGTTTGGCCTGTTGTAGCTGTTCTGAGATGGCGCGCTTTTGCGCTCGAATGACAGATAGTGAATCTTGTGCTGCTAAGACGTCGAAATAGGCCTGAGCGACTTTGACAATCAATTCTTGCTGGGCGCTGGCTAGCTGAGATTCTGCAACCGCGACCGAAAGTTTTGCTTGTTCGAGCGTTTCAATATTCTGAGCCCGATAAAGTGGGTAAGTTAAATTGAATCCGTAGTTTTGGCTGGTGAATTTGCGAGTCGGAGCTAAGTTGGTGTCGGTCAATTGTCGATTAATGGCGGTGGTGCCATTGACCGTTGGTAACGTTAGCGCGTTGGCTTGCGGTACTTTTTCTTTGGCGGCTCGTAACGCGGCCGAAGTGGCTGCGGTGACGGGATCAACTGCGATTGCGTCTTTCAAAGCATCTTGCAAATCATAGGCTGAACAGATCTGCGCAAGGCTCGTGAGGGCAGAAAATAGCGCTATTGAGGAGAGGGGGTTCGCAATCATTGCAGTGCCTTGTTGGATAAATTCAATTAAATTAGTTTGTTAGTAAGTGGCAATCGTCGAATCAACTTGCCGCGACCAAGCGTCAATGCCGCCACTTAGGTTCATTACTTGCTCGAACCCTTGGCGCTCTAAAAAGTGCGCAACTTGCATGCTTCTGGCACCGTGATGGCACAGGCAAACAGTAAGCTTAGTTGGGTCGAGCTCGTTAAAGCGAGCAACAATTTGTTGCATCGAAATATGAATGCTCGGGTGAACCGCAGCGGTTTGCACTTCCCACGCCTCGCGTACGTCAAGTAGTTGCAGATCTTTGTTGGCAGGGTCTGCCATTAACGCTGCTAGTTCGAGGACTTCAATATGTTGCATGATTTCGGAATTAAAAAGTAAAACGCGTTTTCTTCGCGAAAGTTTGCAATGCTGGCGTATCGGTTTCAAACAGAACTTCGGTTTTAAAGTCATTCTGAGAAACGCGAGTATGAATTTCAGCTGTCATCACAGGAGATTGGCCAACAATCGCGCTCAAGCGACCACCGACATTTAAACTCTGCAATAACCAGTCGGGTATAAACTCGACTGACCCAGACAGCACAATTACGTCGGCACCCTTAAATTGAGCCTGTTCGGCAGTCGATGCCGCATCGGCATTACGTATTTGCACGTTGGCAACATTCGCTCGCTTCAAGTTAGCTTGGGCAAATTTCGCAATTTCTGGGTTGATCTCATAGCTCAACACCTTGTTGGCCCGATTGGCGAGCAATGCAGCCATGTGGCCAGAGCCCGCGCCAATCTCTACAACTGACTCATGACGTTTAACAGCAAGTGCTTGTATGAATCGCGCTTCCATTTTTGGTGCAAACATGGTCTGCCCAGTTGTCTTTCCATCAATCACGATGGGAAGATCCATATCGGTAAAGGCCATGTTTTGAATTGCCGTCGGCACGTAGTTCTCACGCCTAACCGTAAACAAAAGGTCAAGCACATCCTGATTCAGTACGTTCCAAGGCCGTATTTGCTGCTCAACCATGTTGAAGCGTGCCGTTTCAAAGTCCACGTTTTCCCTTTCAAAACCAAAAAATATGTATTACCGTAATTTTAGCGATGCTGGCTATCGAGCGAAGCCGGGGCCTTTAAATCTTCAGCCTTCGCTTTTTCGCCTAAGACTAGATTCACTAAATCATCAAGTAATGTGTACAAAACTGGCACTACAAGCAAGGTCAGCAATGTAGATGCGATGACACCACCAATCACCGCATGTGCCAATGGCGCTCGTTGCTCAGAGCCTTCGCCTAGGCCAACCGCTAGAGGAATCATGCCGAACACCATGGCAAGTGTAGTCATTAAGATCGGACGAAGGCGAATCTCAGCGGCTTTGAGTAAAGCTTGGGCTCTCTGCATGCCTTGCGCCCTTGCTTGGTTAGCAAAGTCGACCAACAAAATAGCGTTCTTCGTCACCAAACCCATCAACATAATGAAGCCAATGACGGAGAACATATTCACGGTTGATTTCCACGCAACCAGTGCTAGTACGACACCTATTAGGGATAGTGGCAAAGCCATCATAATGGCAATTGGTTGAGTAAAACTACCGAATTGCGAGGCTAAAATCATGTAAATAAAGATGATGCCGAGTGCTAGGGCTTGGGCCGCAAAGCCTAAGCTTTCGATCATGTCTTTGGTGGCGCCCCCGGTCGCAAAGCGATAGCCCGGAGGTAGAGGAATAGCTTCTACTTCACGCTTGACTGCTTCGCCTACGCTACCCGAGGCAGCACCGTCAACGTTGGCAGAGATCAAAATCTCTCTCGTTAAGTCTTTTCGATTTACTTGTGTAGGGCCAACACCTTGTACAAACTGCGCCACTTGCCGTAGGGCAATCATTCGTGGTGTGCCATCAGCTTCAACTAGGTTAGACACGATGGCCAGCCGCTCCAAATCACCGATGGTATTGCGTTCTGTGCGCGGCAAACGTACTTTAACGTCGTAGTTCTCATCATCTGGGCCGCGCCATGTGCTGGCCGATTCGCCCGCCAGTAAAGGTCGCATCGCTGCGCTAATTTGGCCAACTGACACTCCAAGATCGGAGGCGAGCTCACGATTGATGTTGACGCTGATGGTAGGCTTTGCAGGTTTTGAGCTAGTGTCTAAATCGACGATGCCCACTTGCTTTTGGACCACTTGTTTGGCTTGTTCTGCAATTTTCTCGAGCACTGCTAGATCTGGCCCTTGGACGCTGACCTGCACTGGCTTACCTGAACCTACCGAGCTTAACGTACCTGCGTCCGTAATGGTGATGCCAGCAATTTGCGCCATTCTTGCCCGTACTGGGCCGCGCATTTGCTGCACTGAGAGTTGGCGCTGGTTACGAGCTACTAAACGAGAAAATACCGTCGCGTAGTTCTTACCTTGAACGGTGCCAGTGTTAATTGTCGCGTAGGTAAATTCAACGCCTGGCATATCTCGCATCGCTGCTTCAACTTGTTTTACCTTGGTTTGAGTCAGTTCTAACGATGAACCAACCGGCGTATAAAACTGCAGATAGAACTCATTGTTATCGGCTTGCGGTACGAACTCTTTACCAAGCTTACCGCTCATTGCAATTGACGCAATCATTGAAAGAAGTGCAATACCCAGAGTTGGCCAACGATGCTTTAAGCCCCAGCCAAGAAGGGCTACATAAGTGCGCTCTAACCACGCCATCAGGTGATGAAATGCGTCCAGTAGCCAGTAAATCGGATTTTTTGTTGGAGTGCCGGGCACCCTGTGAGCAGCTGGATCTTTCCAAACCGATGACAACATTGGGTCTAAGGTAAAAGAAACAAACATCGAGAGCATGACTGCGAAGGCCACTGTGACGCCGAATTGTTTGAAAAACCGGCCAATAATACCGCCCATAAAACCAATTGGCAGGAAGACGGCAACAATCGTGAAAGTGGTCGCCGCGACCGCTAACCCAATTTCTTTCGTACCGTCGAAAGAGGCTGTCTTATGGTGCTTGCCCATGGCTTGGTGTCGCACGATATTTTCTCGTACCACAATGGCATCATCGATTAGCAAACCCACGCAAATCGACAACGCCAGCAAGGTAATGAGGTTGATGCTAAAACCCATAGCGTACATCGCAACAAACGTGCCGATGAGTGATATTGGTAAGGTAAGCCCGGTAATGACTGTGGAGCGCCATGACGCCAAGAAAAGAAACACAATCAGAATAGTGAGTGCGGCGCCTTCCACAATGTTGCGTTGAACGCTTTTTACGGAATTTCGTATCGAAGTTGAAGAGTCGCGTACGACCACGATTTTTACATCGCTTGGCAGTTGTGCTTGAAGCTGATCGACAATTCGCCGAACGTTATCGACAACTGAAATGGTGTTTTCGCCCTGCGCCTTTACGATATCGAGCGATACCGCGCGAGCGCCGTTGACTAGCGCTACATTTTCTTGCTCTTCTTCACCATCAACCACGCTCGCCACTTGGGCGAGATACACCGGTTGGCCGCCGCGCCTAGCAACAATGATTTTCTCGAAATCTGTTGAGGCTTTGAGTCGTGCTTTGATTTGTACTGCTTGCTCTCTGTCTTTACTTATCAAGGTACCGGCAGGTAGCTCTTGATTATCGTTGCGTACAGCATTCAATACTTGATCGACACCAATTTTTAATGCTTCAAGTTCTTGCGGTTTTAAATAAATTTGAATCTCGCGTTTTACACCCCCAATAACGTTCACTCGACCCACACCTCTGGCATTTTCTAAGCGCCGCTTGACGACTTGATCAGCTAAGGTGGTTAGCTCTCGAGCAGGGCGAATTTCAGAGCGCAATGAAATGGATATGATCGCTTGATCATCGGGATTGATGCGACTGACGAGAGATTCCTTCACCTCTTTTTTAAACAAAGGTTTGATAAGCGCTATTTTTTCACGAACATCTTGTGCAGCTTTTGTCGGGTCTATCGTCAGATCGAACTGCACAATCACTACCGAGTTACCTTCATATGAACGAGAAGATAACTGGTTCACGCCGCTAATCGTATTGACTTGCTCTTCTATTCGGCGAGTAACTTCACTTTCCACAATTTCTGGTGAAGCACCAGGATACTCAGTACCTATAACTACGACAGGGAATGTGATGTCTGGAAATTGCTCGACGCTTAGTTTGGTGTAGGAAAAAATGCCCAGCACCACGAAAGCCACCATCATCATGGTGGCAAACACTGGGTGATTAATCGATACGCGGGTAAACCACATTAGGAGTTACCTGCGTTCTTTTGCGTTGGTTGCGGTGTTGCCTTCTTTACAACTGAGGCACCTACTGCCAGTGGCCCAAGATTTACGGCCACAATCTCATCACCCGGTTTTAAGCCTTGAGTAATTTCGGCGACACCGCTACTGCCATTAGCTGCGCTTGCCCTATCGTCACGTAAGCCAATTTTAATTTCGCGTTCTGCTATCAATCCATTGGCAATGACATAAACAAAGTTTCGTCCAGCAGCTTCTTGTATCGCTGCCAAGGGAATAACAATGACGTTTTTTCTCGCTTCTACGGCCAAACTACCTTGGGCAAACATACCCCCACGTATCAGCGGGTTCTTGTTTTCCAAGGTAATGTAAACAAGTATCGAGCGCGTACCGGTTTGTGTTGTCGGGGCAATGCGAGTGATTTTGCCGATTTGCTCGCCTTTTACACCTTCGACCTGCAAGCTAACTGTTTGTCCAACAGTGATGTTTGTGATGTCGCTAGAAGGCACTGGCGCTTCGATTTCCATTTTACTTAAATCGATGACCGAAACAACTTTAGCATCTATGGCTAACTTTTCGCCCGGTTGTACAAAGCGCTCTGAGATGACACCGTTGATTGGCGAAATAATTTGGGTATCAGTAAGTACTTTCTTGCTTTGCACCAGTTGTTGGGCAATAGCATCGCGAGCAGCGATTGCCACATCGTAGTTCGACTTAGTTACATCGAAAGCGTTTTGGGAGATGAAGTTTTTCTCGAGCAAGGCTTTGTTGCTTTCAACCACTCGCTTTGCTTGTTCAACTTGGGCAAGAGAACTTCGTAGTTGCGCTTCGCGCTCGGCGATTCGTGATTTAGCGTCGACTGCGTCGATATCGGCAATTACCTGACCTGCTT
>JAYWIG010000003.1:0-5607 GCA_043789035.1 Betaproteobacteria bacterium | reverse complement strand
TTGGCATTATTTCGACCCTGCTCTTTTGCTTTTTGGCCTTACAGCCATTATCGACGGACTTGTATCTGCCCAGCCTTCCAGCCATTACAAAGGAATTGGGTGCTGAAGGCGCGCGCATTCAACTTACGCTCTCGCTGTTTTTAGCAGGTTTCGCCATCAGTCAACTCATAGTTGGGCCCATCACCGATAGATTCGGTCGCCTGCCCGGCATTTACAGTGGGCTATTGCTTTACGTAACAGGTTCGACTTTATGCGCCCTAGCAACCAGTGTTGATGCTTTAATTGTTGGTCGCATTATTCAAGGTTTAGCAGTCGGAGCAGTTATTGTGAGTGGGCGCGCAGTATTTCGCGATTCGTTTGAGCCCGAAGAAGGCGCAAAAAAACTAGCCAGAGTTTACGGTCTTATTGGTTTTGTACCGTTTTTTGCGCCAATAGCAGGCAGCCTTTTGCTTATGTACATTGGATGGCAAGCTGGCTTTTGGCTTTTAACGACGACTGGCTTTGGTATCCTTGTCTTCGCAGGCATCAAACTCACTGAAACCAATCGCTTTAAAAACCCCAAAGCACTTGATTTCAAACCAATCTTTGCCAATTACTGGATGGTGTTTTTAAACGGGCGATTTCAAAGCTTTACTTCCTCTGCGGGTGCTAGTTTTTCAGGTTTATTTTGCTTTTTATCGGCATCTTCGTTTGTGTTGATCAACCTCATGAAACTCACACCGTTTCAATATAGCCTGTGCTTTTCTAGTGTGACCGTCGGCTTTATGGTGGGAACCTATTTAGCCAAGCACCAGCTACCTAAACTAGGTATTGCTGGCACAGCAAAACGCGCAACGTTGTTTCATTTAGCAGGTGGCTACAGCATGCTTGCTTTTGCCATAGGCGCAACCCAAATACCTGCTTTAATACACCCGCTGGTAGTCTTGGTGCCAATATTTATTTACCTCATCGGCCACGGCATGTTGCAACCCTGTTGCCAGACGGGCGCTGTCGCACCCTTCCCAAAGCATGCGGGTGCAGCATCGGCACTTTTAGGTTTCTTAATGAACGTGATGGCAGCCGCTATTAGCTTCCTATTGGCAAGCGCTTTCGATGGCACGATTTTGCCGATGGCAGTTGGCGTTGCGACTTGCGCAAGTTTAGCGGCAATATTTGCCCATCGGTTTATCAAATGATTTTTATTCTCGGGCCCACAGCCTCTGGCAAAAGCGCATTAAGTTATGCCGTCGCAAAGCAAATGTCGGTCGAAATTATTAGTGTTGATTCTGCACAAGTGTTCAAGCACATGGATGTCGGCACAGCTAAACCCTCTGCAATAGAGATGGCCGATGTCCCGCACCATCTCATTAATATCATCGAACCAAACGAAGTGTATTCGGCAGCACAGTTTGCCATCGATGCTAAAAAGCTGGTGACAGAAATTCACTCACGCGGTCGTACACCCTTACTCGTGGGTGGCACGATGTTGTACGTTAGCGCGCTCACCCAAGGCCTGAACGATTTGCCGCAAGCTAACAACGCGGTGCGCGACAAACTCAACAGGCAAGCGACGGAAATCGGTTGGCCGAGTATGCATCAGAAACTGCTCGATCTCGACCCTGTCATCGCCGCAAAAATCAAACCTATGGATGGGCAACGCATTCAACGTGCACTCGAGGTAATTGAATTAACCGGTCGCACAATGAGTGAACAGCTCACCAGCGATAAACTCGGCATTAATGGCGATGGTGAGCATTTGGTAATTAGCCTAGAACCAAGCGACAGACTAGCGCTTCACAAACGAATCGAAATGCGACTGCAAGCTATGTTCGATAGTGGGTTGGTCAAGGAAGTAAAGACTTTACGAGCACGCGGTGACTTGTACCCAGAGCTACCTTCTATGCGTTGCGTGGGTTATCGGCAAGTCTGGCAGAAGCTCGATGAGCTTGAAGGTGCAACCGACTCGCAAATTGCGCAAACCGCCTTCTATGACGCCCTAGTGGCTACAAGGCAGCTAGCCAAGCGCCAACTCACTTGGTTACGAGCCAACGAAAACCGACATATTTTCGATTGCCTGCACAATGTCGACCAACTACTTCAATCCGCCCTTTCTTTGATAGAAAAGCATGAACAATTCAACTACCAATAGTGCACACGCGCCTCTTTCAATCGCCGTGCTCGGCTTAGGCAAAATGGGCGGCAATATGGCTAGGCGTTTGGCGAGGGCGGGGATCAAAGTCTCGGGTTTCGATCCCTTGGAGCAAGCACGAAAGGCTGTTGCAAATGAGGCCAACCTCACCAGCTACGCCACCCTTGCGGACTTAAACGCGAAGGCAAACGTTTCAATCTTTTGGCTAATGCTGCCGTCTGGCGACATTACCGAAGCAACCTTGGTTGAGCTTACAAACATGTTGCCGACCGATGCACTGGTGATCGAAGGCGGCAATTCAAACTACCTCGATTCGCAGCGCAGGCATGCTATGTTCGCCGCCAAAAATATCGCCTACTTAGACTGCGGCGTAAGTGGCGGCATTTGGGGTTTAGCAAACGGCTATTGCCTCTCATTCGGTGGCACAAAAGAAGCGGTCAAACGCATTACACCTTACGCGCAAGTGCTTGCGCCTTCGCCAGATAAAGGTTGGCTGCATATTGGCGATGCCGGCTCTGGCCACTTCGTCAAAATGATTCATAACGGCATTGAGTACGGCATGATGCAAGCGCTTGCAGAAGGTTTTGCACTCATGCAAGGCAAACCTGAATTCAATATCAATTTAGGCGAAGTTGCTAAGCTTTGGCAAAACAGCAGTGTGATTCGGTCTTGGTTGCTTGACCTCACCGCCGATGCGCTAGAAGCACCGGATGCAATGAACTCAGTCGCACCATTCGTAAGCGACTCAGGTGAAGGTAGATGGACCATTGACGAATCGATTCGCCAAGGAACCCCAGCTCCGGTCATTGCCATGGCGCTGATGAGCCGCTTCAATTCACAAGGCAAAGCCGACACAACCAACAAACTACTTTCACTGATGCGCAAAGGCTTTGGAGGCCATGCCATCAAAGGTGCATGATGAATCATGTAGTGATAGTCATGGGTGTTTCAGGTTGCGGTAAAACCTCGGTAGCGCAGGCACTTGCTGAAAAGCACCAATGGCGCTGCCTAGATGCAGATGATTTCCACCCGCCCGCCAACGTTGAAAAAATGCGCGCTGGCATGCCTCTAAATGACGACGATCGTTGGCCATGGCTAGAAAAACTTAACAGCATGCTTCGCCATAGTGCGGCTAAGAACGAGAACGTCGTTCTCGCTTGTTCTGCGCTGAAAGAAGTTTATCGAGAACGCTTAAGCCAGCGCATTGCACGAGCCAAAGTATCTATCGTGCATTTAGAAGGAAGCTTTGAATTAATCGAGGCTCGCATGAAAGTTAGGCAACATCAGTACATGCCATCGACTTTGCTGAAAAGCCAGTTCGAGGCGCTCCAAAAACCGCTCAATGCGATTTCTGTAGCAATTGATATTTCACTGCAAAGCCAGATCGAAAAAATCGATCAAGCCCTTATTTAGTCGAAAGGATAAAAAAGTAACAAATCCACCGCACTCTCACTACCGGTTTGAGCTCGAAGCGAGAGTCGATTACTAATGTCATATTGAATCTTAAGTAAGTTCCATACACCTCGCAAGCCTTGCTCGTAACTAACATACAAACGAGAACTCAATCGCTTACCCAAGGTCACCACGTTTTGTTGAACTGCAGTGACCGATGGGTTGGTAATCGCTGAAGTTAAGCTTGGGGTAGTCAACGGAGCAGAGGTTAGGCCGGCGGTAGGTGCCGCTCGAATGGATAACACATCAAGCCCTAGTGTTTTTGCCACACTATTACTCACTGAACCGCCTTCACCCAAAAATGTTGCAGTGGCCGCTTGAAGCGCTGCATTCTGTGCATTATCACGATTGTTTTCAATGCCCGCACCAAGCACCAGCCAAGAAAGTTTTTCCGAATCTGGGCGATCAGGAATCGACACCAGACGTAACTTTGGATTCAATGCAGTACCCGATAAAGCCACGCCAGCTTCGACCGATTGATTCTTTCTCAGCGCAACGATATCCAAAGTGGGATTGTCGAATGGGCCATTAAACACTAGCCGACCACGATCAATCTCTAGCCGTTGACCATAAGCAACGTAAGTACCGTTAACGGTATTGACTGTACCAACAACCCTAGGCGCATCCGGCAGTGTTCCGCGCAGGTTCAGCGTGCCTTGCAAACGAGCATCAACACCCGTGCCAATTACTTTAATTTTTTGCCCAAGATCGAGCACTAAGTCGGCTGCAATGCTCAACGAAGTCGGCGACGCTGCAGAACCATTGGAAGGGATGGCAGCCTTTGAACCGGCAACAGTTGGCGCTACTTTCTTACCATCGCGATCACGAACAATGACAACGTCGCTTGGATCAGTTGCAGAATCAGCGCTACGTAGCTCAATCAAACCTTCATCGGCAGTGAGCTTGCCAGTCCACAACAAACTCTTCGCTTTTACAGCAATTTCTGTCGTGCCGCTTAACACCACCCGCTGCTCTGGCGATAAGGGTAGGCTCACTCGATTAGCCAGCAAAGTAAATTTACCCACATCAACAGACGTACTACCGCCACTAGTGCCGCTAAATTTCTGCTGGCCAGTTACGGTAAGGCTTCCGGCTCCGACCTTAAAGTTCATCGATTCAATTGTCACGGCCTCTGATGTGACGCGAGCCCGAACTTGGCCTTCGGTCATCTTCCAGCCTAAGCTCTTTTGCTGGAGTACTATTTTGTTACCAAGAATTTGAGCGCTGATGAGCGGCTTAGCCAAACTGCCAGCTAGCGTTAAACTTGCCCCGACTTCACCATCAATAAGCCATTCCGGACCCAATGGTTGCGACATTGAATTGAGCGACCCCAGCTTAATATCAAACCCACCTGAAAGCTGACCAGCATTGAGCAGCACTTGGCCTTGCGACGGCAATACACCGTCGCCAACAACACTGGCCTGTACCTTACCGGTTAAGGAATTGATTTCCTTACCTCGAACATCGATTTCAGCAGAAATTTTCCATCCTGCAACCTTTTGCAGGTTAGCTGGCAAAGCCGTCTGAGCCCAATACAGAAGCCTCTCTACCGGTAAACTCAGAGTTTGCGCATTCAATTCAACGAGGTCTTCCGCGTAGGAAAATCGATTCAAATCAAAACGACCACCATCAACCAGCACCGACGTTTTGCCAGCCACTATTTTATTCGGAGAGACATCAAGCGCCAGCTCCTGTTGCATCTTAACGCTGTACTTACCGGTAGATGTCAACTCCTTGATGACACCCAACCATCGGTTGCTTGATTGGTTAAATTGGCCATTGCCAGAGAGCTCTACTCGCTGGCCCAAATCACTAAAACTCACTTGTATATCATGCTCGATTACACCGGCTTTTACACTTCCTTTTGCAGTAGCTTGAAAATCACTTAATGCAAACAACAGCTTTGAGCCACCAGAACTCACAGCGTTCACCCCGAGCTTCGCGCTTTTCGCATTTACCACAAAATCAGGCTGCTTCAAATCACCCGTCAACCGTGCCGAAATAGAAATTGAGCCTTCAGGTTGATT
>JAYWIG010000002.1:0-5607 GCA_043789035.1 Betaproteobacteria bacterium | reverse complement strand
CCTACAACGCCCCCTTGTAATTCATCACCAAAGGCGCGTGATCAGAAAACTTCTGTTCAGTATAAATCGCGGTCGATTCGGCTTTCGCAGCAATACCCGGCGTGGCGATTTGGTAATCCAGCCGCCACCCAACATTCTTAGCATAAGCAGCACCGCGGTTACTCCACCAAGTGTACTGTTCAGCACGTTGGTCTAGCGTGCGGAACACATCGACATAACCTAAATCGTCAAATACTTCGGTGAGCCAATTACGTTCTTCCGGTAAAAAGCCTGAGTTCTTTTTATTAGTTTTGTAGTTTTTCAAATCAATTTCTTTGTGCGCAATATTCCAATCGCCACACAGCACAACCTCGCGACCACTGTCTTTTAAGTCTTTCATGTGGGGGTAAAAACAGGCAAGAAAACGAAACTTCGCGGCTTGTCGATCTTCACCACTTGCACCAGATGGCAAATATAGTGATATCACCGTTAGATTACCAAAATCGCATTCAACATAGCGGCCTTCCGTATCAAACTCGGGTACACCAAAACCAATACGAACAGCATCGGGCTTTTTCTTAGCATACACCGCAACGCCGCTATAGCCCTTTTTCTCAGCAAAGTGAAAGTAGCCCTTGAGCTTACCCTTGGCACTCTTGGGCGACAGCATGTCTGCGGTGAGATCAGCCTCTTGCGCTTTCAGTTCTTGCACACACAATACGTCCACTGGTTGTTGCGCCAGCCATTCCAGCCAACCTTTGTTAGTAGCCGAACGAATACCGTTTAAATTATGAGTAATAACTTGCATAGCGAATTCCGATTTATTTCACAACCCAAAGCATGATTTTGCTTTGTTTGATTAAGCCTACTTTTTTATCCGGTGCTGCCACCACTTCGGTGCGATCTGGTTGCCAATCACCCATATCCCAATCATGCGAAACGATTCGAGTACCAGGCTTTAGCTTTTGCAATGCAGGCTTTAACTTGAGGTTTACATCGGGCAGCAGGTACATAGTAATGACCGAGGCTTGACTTAAATCGGTCTCAAACAAATCTTGCACTTTAAAATCTACCAATTGCTCAACTTTGGCTAGCTTGGCATTGACTTTACTGGCTTCAACTAAATTAGGGTCAATCTCAACACCCAGACCCTTGGCCCCGAAACGAACCGCGGCGGTGATCGGTATGCGGCCATCTCCTGAACCTAAATCGAGTACAAAATCTTTCGCTGTGACTCCGGCGATATTTAGAATCGTCATGACGACGTTATCGGGGGTGGTTATGTAGGGCACATCAAGATCTTGTGCTTGCGCAGGTATGTCCGATGTTCGGTCGACACCACTGAGGTTTTTGCATGCTGAGGCCCCAAGAGCGAGGCAGCCCAGTAAAATCAATCGTCGCGACATCAAAACCCTTTTAAACAAATTCAATGAACAAACCACTGAACGAACAACCACCAAGCGCCGCAGACCAAAATAGCCAGAACTTTATTCGATTTGCGATCAACACAGGTGTATTGAAGTTCGGTGAATTCAAAACCAAAGCGGGTAGATTATCGCCTTATTTTTTTAATGCCGGTTTGTTCAATGACGGCGCGTCGTTAGGCCAACTCGCAGGCTTTTATGCAGAACGCATTTTCGCGGCGCAACAAAGCAGCGAACTTGAATTCGACGTGCTGTTCGGGCCAGCCTACAAGGGCATAACCTTAGCCAGCGCTAGCGCAGTCGCTTTGCATGCTAAGGGCCGCCATACGCCCTTCGCATTCAATCGAAAAGAAGCGAAAGACCATGGTGAAGGTGGCACTGTGGTTGGAGCCAAACTTGAAGGCCGCGTACTGATTATCGACGATGTTATTTCAGCAGGCACTTCGGTGCGTGAATCGGTGGAGCTGATTCGAGCCCACGGTGCAATTCCCGCTGCGGTCATTATTGCGCTGGATCGCCAAGAGCGTGGCGGCGATGCAGTGAATCCGTCGGCACTTTCAGCAACCCAAGAGGTTGCTAAACTCTACGGAATTCCTGTGCTGTCGATTGCCAATTTGAACGATTTGCTGCACTACTTAGAGTCGCAAACTTCTGAGGAGTTAAGTGCCTACAGTGCGAAGGTTGCGGACTATCGGGCTCAATGGGGGGTTTGATCGAAAACCCACTTCCAACTAGCCAACTTCGACGATTCCTCTATCTGGTTTTTGAAGTTCAAAAATAATTTGGTCCGCCGCACGAAGGATTGCGTTGGCAACTTGGTCATTGGTCGTATTTCCGAGCGATAGCTTTACCAACTTAGGGTTAAAACCTCGCATTGAAACTAAGCGATCAAAATCCTCGTCTTTGGTAACTACTACAAATCCATGCTTGGATGCATATTCACAGATTTCAGAATCTGTAGAACCAGCAAGTCCAACTAACTCTACGTGACTAGAGTTCGGAAATTTTTCTGATAGCGCTACGACTATCCGCCTAGAAATGTTCTCATCGAGAAGGAGTTTCACGCCGCCAGCGAAATTCGTACCGAATGTTGCTCACGCGCTGCTGCATAGCTTAAACAAGCGAGTATGTCAGCCTCGGTTAGTTGCGGAAAATCAGCAATGATGGCTGACGAACTCATACCAGCCGCTAACCAACTTAATACATCGCCTACGGTAATACGGGTGCCACGCACGCAAGGTTTTCCAGCCCTACGCAATGGGTCGACCGATATTCTTGGATGAAGGTTTTCCATTAGACAAAGATTAACACAGGATTTTTCTCTTAGAAACCTTAAATTTGATGCTCTAGTGATCTGCCCTAGGCCTTTATTTGAATAGGAAGATGAAGTTTCCCACTTTCTTTCACAGCTATTACAAGCAGCGAAACTCCAAGCTTTAAGCGATACTCAGGCGGCCACGATCAAAACCGCAATTTACTTTAGTTTTAAATGCTAAATAAAATAGAAGGCAAAATACGGTACCAACTAATTCAAAGAAATTGACTATGAAAACAGCACTTATCGGCTTAACTATGGCAGCCGCTCTTTTATCGCACGGTTTTGCAAACGCCAATGAAGCGCTCGCGCAGAAAAGCAATTGCTACGCCTGCCACGCGTTAGATAAGAAAATTCTCGGGCCCGCATTTACCGAAGTGGCAAAGCGTTATGCAGGTAAAGACGATTCAGTACAAGTGATTACTCAAAGCATTCGCAAAGGTAGTGTCGGTAAATGGGGGGCTATTCCAATGCCTGGTAACGAACAGCTCAGTGAAGCCGACGCAGGAACACTGGCCAACTGGATTATTAGTTTGAAGTAAAACCCAAGTTCACGCACCAACGAGGAGATCTCATGAAAGCTATTTTAAGTTTCGTAACCGCTGCTGCTCTAGCCTTCAACGTTTATGCTGCTCATGCTGCCGACACGTCAGCTAAGTCGACTGCTTCAGAAATACTTACCTCGGTGCGTGACGCCATTGCGGCTAAGAATTGGTCAAAAGCAAAGACAGAGCTGGACCTAGCTTATCGAACCGAACCACGCAATGCAGACGTGCATAACCTCTACGGCTACATGTATCGAAAGCAGGCAACGCCAAATTTAGCGAAAGCGTTTGAGTCTTACAACACCGCGCTCAAACTCGACCCGTCGCACAAAGGTGCGCATGAGTACATTGGTGAAGCCTACCTCATGGACAAGAAGCCTGCAGAGGCTGAGAAACACTTGGCGCTACTCGAAAAGCTGTGTAGCAATAAGACCTGTGAAGAGTATGCCGACCTCGCCAAAGCGATTTCAGACTACAAAGCCAAGAACCCGTAAGTTGTTGCACAAACTGGCAGCGTTACAAGGTCGAAGATGAATCATATTCACTGCTCAAGTTGCTCACATAATCCTCTACATTGCATCATCCCGCCTTTCATGTTGGAGAACATGGCGGAATCGAGTAATGCAAAAATTCGAGCGCTGGCGGTGAGCGCTATCGAAGCCAGTGCGGACGCTAGGGCAACCCGGCGCTTTGCCCGCGAAATGCCTTCAATGGCAGCCCTCATGGCACCGGATTTAAAGAAGCAGCGCCTTATCTACGACGCGCAAAAGAACAACATTAGTAACCTACCCGGCAAGTTAGTTCGACAAGAAGGTGATGCCAAACACAAGGACGCTGCCGTCAATGAAGCCTTTGACCATAGCGGCACCACCTACGACTTTTACCTCAAACGCTTTACCCGTAACTCTTTAGATGGAAAAGGCATGACAATTATTTCCAGCGTTCACGTTGGCAAGCAATTAAACAATGCCTTTTGGAATGGTAGGCAAATGGCTTACGGCGATGGCGACGGGGTTATCTTTACTCGCTTCACTCAATCGCTCGATGTGGTTGGCCACGAACTTACCCATGGCGTTGTTGCCCATGAGTGCAACTTGGAATACCAAGGTGAATCTGGCGCGCTCAATGAACACTTTGCCGACGTTTTTGGCTCACTGGTGAGCCAGTGGAAGCAAAAGCAAGATGCCGCCACTGCCCCTTGGACGATCGGCCATGAAATCATGGGGCCGGGCACCCAAGTGAAAGCTCTACGGACCTTTACAGCGGCGAAAGCTTTCGAGAATGACCCGAATTTAGGCTCTGATCAACAACCCAAACATATGCGCAATGTATATCGGGGTGCGTCCGACAACGGCGGCGTACATTTGAATTCGGGCATTCCCAACCATGCGTTTTATCTTTTTGCCAAAAACATTGGAGGCAATGCGTGGGATATTTCAGGCGGCATATGGTATGAAGCGATGCGTAAACTCTCTAGCAACAGCGACTTTTCCGAGATGGTTAGAACTACGCTGATGATTGCGCTCGCCAATCACGGTGCCAACTCTACTGAACTAAAGGCGCTTAAGCTGGCTTGGAAAACCGTTGGCCTCTAAACAATCGCAAGCGCATCAAATTTGCAACGATTGGCTATCGCTTCAGCTTACCGAAAGCGGAGGGTTTACAGGCCTCATTCGCCAAGCGAAAATTCTCAAGTCTGACCTCACCCATGCACTCGCGACAGACGCTCAACAAGTTCTCAAGCAACTTTGGGATCATGAGGGTAACGCCTTGCCGTCTAAGCCCAATGATTATCCAGATGGGCAAAAACTACAGGTCGAAGTAACCACCAAACAAGGCCAGTGGGTGCAAACACTCAACGCCGATGAACTACCCGATGAACTTTCCGCAATGTGTAGACGCGCCGACTGGAAACCCATTTGAACAGTTCATTTAAAGCCGTATTTTTTGACCATGATGGCACCTTAGTCGATTCCGAAAGTGTGCACATGGTGATCAGGCAAGAGGTACTTGCTCAATATGACGCAATCCTTACTGACAAGTTTTACGCCGACCAATGCGCCGGAGTGCCAACATCGCAAACTGCTGAATGGTTTGTTGAGAAATTTCAATTGCATCTAACACCAACCGAATTAATTAAAACAAAACGAGCGGCTGAATCATTGAGACTTGCGCAAAACTCCTATCCGCTCATGCCTTTTGCAAGCCCAGCACTCACTTAACGCTCACGGGTTGAACACACTCATTCCGCGTACTTTTAGCGGTAGAGCAGCTCGGATTGCGACCCCATGAATGTATTGCGTTGGAGGATACTGAGGTCGGGCAAGCGGCGGCATTTTTGATA
>JAYWIG010000001.1:0-22413 GCA_043789035.1 Betaproteobacteria bacterium | reverse complement strand
TTCGAAGCGGCTCCTCAGGTAGGCTTCGAACTTTATGGCGACGGTTATCCTCTCGGTTCGCACGATAAGTATCACCCGATACTTTTATGCTGCCTGCGCTAATAGATCGCTGAGCTGTCAGGGCTTCCATAAGCTCCTTCTGCCCGTTGCCAGAAACACCAGCAATTCCTACGATCTCACCGGCATTAACTTGCAATTGAAAGTCTTTTACAGCGTACTCGCCTCTATCTCCAAGTACGGAAAGATTGGAGATTTCCAACTTCGCAGCTTTACTGCTATTAACATGGGTGTTCTTCAACATTGATCCTGCAAAACTTTCAGCGTCTGAAATCGCCTCGCCGACCATCGCAACAGCAAGTGCTTTCTCGTCAATGTCGCTGACCAACGCACTCAACACTTTCTTACCTCTGCGCAGCACAGTGACCGCATCGGCAAATTGCATAACTTCTCGAAATTTATGAGTAATTAAAATTACGGTGCATCGGCCAGTGGTAGCAATTAAACGAATCACCCCAAGAATCTCATCGGCCTCTTGGGGCGTTAACACCGAAGTAGGCTCATCTAGAATCAACAAGCGCGGGTTTAAATATAGCTGCTTCAATATCTCAAGCTTTTGCTTTTCGCCCGCCGCTAAATCCAATGGGGTTTTATTCAAATCGAGCTGGAACGGCATAGTCGCCAAAAACTCGCTTAGTTCGATCTTCTTAGCGGCCCAATCAATCACGTTCGGAATGTCGCCGCGCGCCAGCACCAAGTTCTCAGCCACAGTCATCCCTGGTACTACTGTGAAGTGCTGATACACCATGCCAATGCCTAGCTGCTTAGCGCGCTGCGGATGGTCTATCATCGTTTCTCTGTCGTCCAACAAGACCGCACCAGATTCGGCTTTGTAATAGCCAACTAAACATTTCACAAGCGTGCTTTTACCAGCGCCATTTTCACCAAGCAACGCGTGCACCGTACCAGCCTTTACTTCCAGCGATACGGCGTCTAGTGCGACAAAGTCTCCAAATCGCTTGGTCAGATCGAAGGTTGCAAGCGTCAGCGCGGTGCTTGTCATTACTTCAAACCATCCAGTAACACAGCCGAGGTGCAAGTTGCTCCAAACACACCACCCTGCATATGAATCATTTTAATGGCTGCCAAGTAGTTACCGTAGTCGGTCGCACCGGTACAGTCTTCCAACATGAGGCACTCGAATCCTCTATCGTTCGCTTCACGCATGGTTGTATGTACGCAGACGTCAGTCGTGATGCCTGTTAACACCAAGTTACGAATGCCACGAGTTCTCAAAACCAGTTCAAGATCGGTTGCGCAAAACGAACCTTTGCCTGGCTTATCAATCACAATCTCTCCTGCCGCAGGCGCTAGCTCGGGAATAATTTCCCAACCCGGCTCACCTCGAACCAGAATTCGACCGCAGGGCCCAGCATCACCAATGCCAACACCGTTGGTACCGATTTGCTGCGAGCGCCAGCGCTTATTCGCGGGTAAATCAGACAGATCTGGCCTGTGGCCTTCGCGTGTATGAATAATCATGTATGCTGCTGCGCGCATGGCCGTCAGCACTTTTTTGATCGGCTCAATAGGGGCCCGGGTGAGCGACAAGTCATAACCCATTTTATCGACGTACCCACCTATGCCACAAAAATCGATTTGCATATCGATCACAATCAACGCAGTGTTTTGCGGTGTCAAGTTGCCATCGAATGGCCAAGGGTAAGGTGAGGCTTGAACGAACATGCTAACCGCCGTAAACTCGGGTCGGTGGCGCAAAGCCGCAGGAAGTACCGTCCCTCTCTTTGATGGCAGCATCCCAGGGTAACTTGTATTTACCAGTCACCATATCTTGCATAAAGGTATAGGGGCAGTCCTGTGCCCCACCCTTCACGGCAACATAGCCTCGGTGATACAGTTGATATATATTGTTCTCAACACCCCAACCTGCGCGCGCTTCTCTGACCAAATCCGGGCGCAATTCGCAGGTGATGATTTCATCAGCACGGCCGCCTCCTTCGACCATAATAGTGCCATCAAAGTTGCAGAACATGCCTTCGCCCATAGAGTCAAAAGTGCCGTCGCTGCCACACATGCAAACACTCGCGGTGTAGGCCAAGTTTTGAAAGGCATTGCTTTGATTAGTGATCTTCCATGAATGTCGAATTGGTGCGGTATAACCTGCGGTGCGAATGATAATTTCCGCACCTTTGTAACTTGCTTCGCGAGCCATCTCAGGGAACATGCCGTCATGGCAAATAATCAAGCTTAATTTGCTCCCTTTGGGGCCATCGACCACCGGAATACCAAGGTTACCCGGCTCCCAAGGTTCAACAGGTACCCAAGGATGAAGCTTGCGATAGTAAAGAACCATCTCGCCTTGGTCATTAATGATAATGCCGCTGTTATATGGATTACCCTGCGGATTGAATTCCATAATCGAGAAGCAACCCCAGATATGATTTTCAACACAAGCCGCTTTAAAAGCCGCCACTTCTGGCCCATCCAAACTCACCATCAACTTAGGATCGATGTTCATTGAAAGGCCATGTAGGCTGTACTCAGGAAACACGACCAAATCCATCGTTGACATGTTGCGTCTAGCTTTACCCACCATCGCACAAATGCGATTAGTTTGTTGCGCCAATTGCTCAGGTGTATCTACCACCGGCAATTGCAGCTGAACCATACCGAGCACCACGCCGTTGGCTGATTTGTTTAATCCTGAAAGACCACTCATAAATATTTCACTCTCTAGTTTATTTAATGACGCCTAGTTCAGCAGGCGTACCTCTAAGACTGCCACTGGTTGACGAACTCGCCACCAAAATCACCAGTGTTAATACATACGGAATTGCATTGAATAAGTTGTAGCCCGCGCTAATTCCCACGGATTGAAGCGCAGGGCCAATGGCGCCTGAACCACCAAAAAGCAGGGCCGCCCAAAAGCAACGCACCGGATGCCAGCGCGCAAAAATGACTAACGCAACGGCGATCAAACCCTGGCCACTGGACAGACCTTCATTCCAGCTTCCTGGGTAATACAGCGAGAGCGATGCACCGCCCAAACCTGCGATAAAACCACCGACAGTGGTGGCGGCAATTCGCACCTTGTTTACCGAAAAGCCAATCGCTTTGGCGGCATCACTTGAATCGCCAACCGTGCGCACAATTAAGCCTACCTTGGTATTGGCGAACACCCAAGCCATCAACAAAGCTATCAACAAACCAAGCGGGAACAGGGCGTTAATCGCAAGCGCTGATTGCACGTTGGGCGAATCACTCCAAAACCCTAACGGTATCGAAGGAATTTGTGGTGCCTGCGGTTGTATCAAAGGTTTTCCAAGATAAAACGCTAAACCAGTGCCCAGCAGCATTAACGCAATACCCGTGGCGATATCGCTTACCTTTGGAATCGAACTGAGTAAGCCGTGAAGAAACGCCAGCAACGCGCCACAACCACCTGCAACCAACACACCTAGCCATACCGACTGGCTCCAATACGCAGTGCCAAAGCCAGCCATCGCAGAAAACACCAGCACTCCTTCCAAGCCCAAATTAATCCGCCCCGATTTCTCGGTTAAACACTCTCCCAAACTCACAAAGAGAAACGGTGTGCCTACGCGTACAGCACCACCCAGAATGGCCAGCATTAAGTCAATCCATGAAAATGTGTTCATCGCTTTCTCCATCCTTCGCTGGCAAGAATTAACACAAAAGCAAAACCTTGCAACACAAGCACGGAGGCATCGGGAACACCGAGCCTACGTTGCAACAAACTACCGGCGGCGGCAAAGCCTCCGAAAAGAATGGCAACAATTGGAATCATCCAAGGGTTATGCCTGGCGACGAATGACACCAAGATTCCGGTATAGCCCAAGCCTACAATCACCGAAGCATTCGCCGCGGAATGCACTGCTGCAACTTCTAGGCCACCCGCAATACCGGCGCACAGGCCACCGAGTAAACAGGCCATGATGATTAACCTGTTCGCTGGTAAACCTACTAGCTTGGCTGCTCTTGCGTTGCCCCCAACTACTTGCATTGCAAAGCCGTGTGTCGTAAGACTTAACCAAACACCCGCAATGAGGCAAGCTGCCAAACCCCAAACCAAACCCCAGTGAACGTCGCTAGTGAAAGAACCTATCTCAATCATGCCTATCCTCAACCCATCGCCTAAAGGTAGGGTTGAGGGCTTATTTAAACTGGCAGGATCTTTCATCGGCCCTTCAACTAAGTGTTTAAAAACACCAATTGCAATATAGGCCATCAACAAGCTAGAAATGGTTTCATTCACGCCTCTGTTTTGCCTTAAGTAGCCAACGATAGCAATCCACAAGGCGCCCGCAAGCGCAGCAGCAACAAGCAACAGCAAAGAACCAAACCAATTTTGCGGTAACAAATAGCTAGGTAATAGATATGGCAAGCCAGCACAAGCCAGCGCACCTAGCACTAGCGCACCCTCACCACCAATTACTGTCAGACCGGCACGGGCGGGAATGGCAACGCAAAGGGCGGTAAGCATTAAAGGTGCCGCTCGCTGCAGGGTATTTTGGATGGAAAAACTGTCGCCGAAAGCACCCTTAAACAGCAGGCCCCACGCAGCTATCGGATCTTTACCGCCCAACCCTATGAAAGCACCGAACAATAAAAGCGCACCCGCTAGTGCAAACAGCGGCAACAAAATATTTTGCGCCGCAGTGCTGCGTAAGTAGTCCGGAAACACCTTAGACCTTGCCGATCACGCCTTCAACTAAATAATTCATCGACTCTAGCTCAAGATCGGTTTGCTTGAACATCTTGCCGCCCCCAATTACTACTTTGCCAGTGTTATCTTTAAGCTCACCTTTAAAAATATCGAAGGTGCCTTTCATCATCTGTGCTTTCACCGAATCGGCATTCTTGCGAGCCGCTTCCGATACTGAAGAACCATAAGCCGATGTCTTTACAAAACCGTCTTTCAAGCCGCCGCGTACAAAGTTTGGATGCGGTGCACCGGAACGCGCAGCATCGATGATAGTTTTATAGGCTGTTGCCCAGTTCCACTCTGCGCCCGTGAGGTAGGCTTGTGGTGCGAGCTTGGCTTGGCTGGCGTGGTAGCCGCACACCATCTTGCCGCGCTTGGCCGCAGTTTCAACCACCACTTTTGGGCCATCTACGTGCATAGTGAATACATCAATGCCTTGGTCAGCTAGGCTGTTGGTTGCTTCAGCCTCTTTGACTGGCATAGACCAGTCGCCTGTGAAAATTACCGAGGTCGTAATGTCGGGTTTTACTGAGCGCGCACCTAAGGTAAAAGCATTGATGTTACGCAAGACTTGGGGAATCGGCTTTGCAGCGATGAATCCAATTTTCTTGCTTTTAGTCATGTGGCCCGCGATGACGCCGTTTAAGTACTGGCACTCATCAATATAGCCAAAGAAACTTCCAACGCTTTTCGGATGCTTGGCCTCGCTCCATAAGCCGCCGCAATGGGCAAAGCGAACATTAGGGTTCTTCGCTGCAAGCGCTAAAGTATGCGGATCGAAATAACCATACGACGTTGGGAACAATAAAGTAGCGCCGTCTTGCGAGATCATGCCTTGCATAGTCTTTTGCACTGCGGCAGTTTCTGGCACATTTTCCTCTTCAACGACTTTGATGCCAGCCATTTTCTTCAAGCCGGCCACCGCTTCAGCGTGCGCTTGGTTATAGCCATAATCATCGCGCGGACCAACATATATAAAGCCGACGGTGATTGGCTTTTGCGCCCACACACTTGATGTGAACGATGACCCGCCCACTATTGCTGTAGCAGCCGCGCTAGATGCTAAAAAATCTCTACGCTTATTTTGACTCATCAATTACCCCTAATAGTTAGTCGACACTAAACAATAAATCTTCGATTGGCACAAACCAATTATTTAGCAGAGCAAAATTCACGCCAACTTGTATACAAGGTTATTAGCACCACGAACGCGCAGCGCGCACAGAAAACGTACGCAGCTCGCGAGTTGCATCACCAAAACGAATACTCCTCGAATGCACCGGTTGGAAATGCACCGTGATCGCACACTTTTAAATGCACAAACATGGTATGGCTCTTGCTAGTCTTTCTTGTATACAAGATAAACAAAGCCAGCTTTACTCGGATATGACAGCCCAACCCAATCATGTACCGCAGCATATTTGGATCAATCAATTTGATCAGCCATTGATTTGGCAGGAACATTCGAGTGCCTCGCCGCTCAACGGATTAACGTTTGCGGTAAAAGACAACATCGACGTTGCCAATTTCGTCACGACAGCCGGATGCAAAGAGTTTGCTTTTGAAGCTGCAAAGAACGCAACAGTCGTTACCAAACTATTACAAGCTGGTGCCTCATTGCTCGGCAAAACGAATCTTGACCAATTCGCGTGCGGCCTTAACGGCACACGCTCTCCTTTTGGCGCCTGCGAAAACGCCTTTGACCCAACCTATATTTCCGGCGGCTCAAGCTCTGGCTCCGCAGTCGCGGTTGCTATAGGCCAAGTGGACTTCGCGCTCGGTACGGACACTGCTGGCTCAGGCAGAGTACCTGCTGCACTCAACAATATTGTAGGAATCAAGCCAAGCCGAGGCATGATTAGTTGCGCCGGTGTATTACCTGCTTCGCAAAGCATCGACTGCGTTTCGATTTTTGCACGCGATATAACCACAGCAATAAAGGTGCTCGCCGCCGCCCAAGGATTTGATGAAGATGACCCGTTTTCTCGCATCGTCCCTGTCGAAATAAAACAAGCGAAATCTCACTTCAAATTTGGCGTGCCAGCTAGCCTTGAATTTTTCGGTGATAGCGATTCAGCAAACACCTTCGAAAATGCCGTTGCGCAGCTAATCTCAATTGGCGGACAAGCAGTTGAATTTGACTATACGCCGCTAGCGAAAGCTGCAGCAGCTTTATATGAAAGCGCCTTTGTTGCTGAACGCTATCAAGCAATTCAGGCGTTCTTCGATGCGCATTCCGAAGCCGTGTTCGAGCCCGTGCGAAACATTATTGCGCAAGGTAGCAATTATTACGCCAGTGATTTGTTCTCGGTGCAAGCAGAATTAGCGATTGCAAAGCGGAAGAAAGATGCGCTGATGAGTAGCGTCGACTTTCTTTTGCTACCAACAACGCCAACCACCTACACCATTGCGCAGATGCAAGCCGACCCAATCGCCTTGAATCGCAACCTCGGGTTCTACACCAACTTTGTCAATCTTTTAGATATGGCTGCGATATCAATTCCTGCTGGCTTTAAAGCACCCAATCTGCCATTCGGCATTACGCTTGTCGGGCAGGCGGGCAGCGACATCACTCTGGCCCAGTATGCACAAAAGTTTATGCAGGCTTCAACGATTACCCATGTCGGTGCAATGCTAGGACAGTTAAACAACGAGATGCCGGTCTTAGAGTTGTGGCAAAAGCTTTGCCCGTCGATGAATGCTAGAAAACAAGTTGCGGTCGTTGGAGCGCACCTTTCAGGAATGCCACTCAATTCACAATTGGCCGACCGTGGCGCGGTACTACAGAAAATTACAAGTACTGCTGCAGAGTATGAACTTTATGCACTGCCTAACACTACTCCACCCAAACCGGGTCTAAAACACGTCGGTGCTAGAGGAAAATCGATTGCCCTAGAGATATGGGAAATGACCATGGAAGACTTCGGCAGCTTTGTGTCGCTAATTCCGGCGCCGTTGGGGATTGGCACGCTAAAGCTGGTGGATGGCAGCTACGTGCAAGGTTTCATCTGCGAACCAGCGGCCCTTGAAAATGCCAAAAATATTTCTGCTTTTGGTGGCTGGCGAAACTACATTAAAAGCCTTAATAAAAACGACTCTTTAACTTTACTTAAATAGGAAACTGCAATGAGAGAACAACCTAGACGCAACTTCTTAGTCAACTCTGGCATCGCCGCTACGGCGGTCAGCGCTGGCTCTTACCTACCCAGCGTCGCAGCACAGGATAGAAGAGCCGAAACTCTCATTGTCGCCAACGAAATTGGGCCAAACATGCTCGACATTCACGGCGTGGGTGCCAACCGCCCCTCCTACGGTGTTGCATGGCTCGCCTACGATAGGCTCATGACATTCGGCAAAAAGAAAATGGCCGATGGCAATATGTCGTATGACTTTAATAAGTTAGAGCCTGAGTTAGCTGAGCGATGGGACATTGCCAAAGACGGCAGTGGCGTCACATTTTTCTTAAGGAAGAATGCCAAGTTTCATGATGGCACACCAGTCACTGCAAAGGATGTGAAGTGGTCTTTCGATAGGGCACTTGCCATGGGTGGTTTTCCACAATTTCAAATGAAAGCTGGTTCACTCGAAGACACAGCCCAATTTGAAGCGCTCGACGACCATACCTTCCGGGTAAAGTTTGTACGCAAAGATAAGCTGTCAATGTCGAATATGGCCGTACCAGTAGCATGCGTTTACAACTCGACTTTGGCCAAGAAAAACGCTACCGAGCAAGACCCTTGGGCCGCTACTTGGCTAAAGACAAATACGGCTGGTGGTGGCGCTTTTAAAGTCGAAGCATTTCGCCCGGGCCAAGAAATTATTTATACCCGTTACGACGATTGGAAAAATGGCCCGCTACCCAAACTAAAGCGCGTCATTCAACGAGATGTTCCATCAGCGGGCAATCGTCGTGCGCTGCTTACCAAGGGCGACATCGACATGACTTATGACATGCCGCCTAAAGACTTTAACGAGCTTGCATCAGAGAAAGCGTCCGTCAAAGTGGCTTCAGTGCCGATTGAAAATGCCATTTGGTATCTCGGCATGAACACTACGAAGCCACCGTTCAATAACGTGAAAGTGCGCCAAGCGATTGCTTATGCAGTGCCTTACGACAAGCTTTGGGAAGCTGCGATTTACGGTCGGGGTGTCAAGCTTTCGGGGGCGGCAAGCAACGTCCCAGCTACAACGGCATGGCCCCAAGCAACGGGTTACACATCTGATCTGGCTAAAGCAAAAGCATTGTTAGCAGAAGCCGGTTTTCCGAATGGTTTCGAGACGCAACTGTCATTCGATTTAGGAGGTGCCACAGTCGGAGAACCTATGGCGACTTTTATTCAAGAAGCGCTTGCTGCCATCGGTATTAAGGCGACGTTGAACAAAGTACCGGGCGCTAACTGGCGCGCTGCGCTGCTGAGGAAAGATATGCCGCTGATTATCAATCGCTTTGGTGGTTGGCTAAACTATGCTGAGTATTTTTTCTACTGGTGTTATCACGGTCAGAACGCTGTGTTCAACACCATGTCCTATCAAAACGCGAATTTAGATAAGTTAATTACCAACGCTCGTTTTGCTGAAAGCAAATCGATTTACGACAGCATGGTGAAAGACATGATTAAAGTTGCTTTCGAGGAAGTGCCGCGCGTTCCCCTTTTTCAACCAAGGGCTGATGTAGCGATGCAAAAAAACATTGAAGGCTATACGTATTGGTTCCATTTGCAGCCTGACTATCGTCAGATTTCGAAGAAAGCCTAACCTCAATGTGGCGCGTGATCGGTAAGAGAATACTGTCAGCACTTCCCAATCTCATTGGGGTAGTTGTAATTACTTTTATTCTCACGCGCGCTTTGCCTGGTGACCCTGCAGCCTTCTTTGCAGGGCCTGCTGGTACGACCGAAGCGATTGAGCAAATTCGGCAGAAACTTGGGCTTGACAAGTCTTTACCGGAGCAGTTTTTCGTTTATGTAAAGCAACTAGCCCGAGGAGATCTCGGCATGTCGCTCAACACCGGCCAACCCGTGCTAACCGAGGTAATAGAGCGTTTGCCTGCTTCGTTAGAGCTAACCTTAATGGGCTTGGTTTTCGCCTTGGTTGTTGCCATTCCACTTGGGATTGCTGCAGCAACAAGGCCTGGCTCTTGGATAGACCACTTGTGTCGGCTAATAACCACCGCTGGGGTTTCGCTGCCGACGTTTTTCACAGGCTTGTTGTTTTCCTATATTTTCTATTTGCAACTTGGCATTGCGCCGTCACCTATCGGTCGGCTCGACCCTTACTTTTCGCCACCAAGTCCGGTCACTGGATTCTATTTAATCGATAGCTTGATTGCCCGTGACCCGGCCTTGTTTATTGCGGCATTGAAACAAATGTTGCTGCCCGCATTAACCTTGGCTCTGTTTGTGTTGGCTCCCCTGGCGCGAATGACCAGAGCATCAATGCTGGCAGTTCTGAGTTCAGACTACATACGAACCGCAAAAAGCTTCGGATTAAAACGTAACACCGTATTGATTACATACGCCTTTCACAATGCCTTACTACCAGTATTAACAACGCTTGGGATGGTGTTTTCATTTTTACTTGGCTCCAATGTATTGGTCGAAAAAGTATTTGCATGGCCTGGCATTGGTTCATTCGCGGTTGAGTCTTTAATTGCCTCCGACTATGCTCCTGTGCAAGGCTTTGTTTTGACGATGGCCGTGCTGTATGTATTACTAAATTTAGTGATTGACTTACTCTACACCGTGATCGATCCACGCGTTCGGTTGGAAGGTTAATCATGAATACGTCCACGTTAGCAGTAGGCGCTACAAAAAAACAAAAACGATTTGCATCATTTCGGTATGTTTTGGGAGAAAACTACATCACGGCATTCGCCTTTGTTTTGTTTGCATTCTTCGTTGTCATTGCGTTGATCGGCCCATATATCGCGCCTTTCGACCCCTTGAACACGAGCGCCGGTGCACCTATGACGCCGCCTTCTGCGAAGCACTGGTTTGGCACCGATGCACTTGGCAGAGACGTACTTTCGAGGGTGCTGGTGGCGACAAGACTCGATTTAGGGTTAGCGCTTGCTGCCGTAGCGGCATCTGTCGTGATCGGATCGTCTCTTGGAGCACTGGCAGGTTACTTCGGCGGCTGGACAGACATCCTCATCAGTCGATTATCTGAACTGATAATGGCGTTCCCACTTTTTGTTTTAGCGATGGGCATCGTCGCAGCCATGGGCAATACGATTGGCAACATCATTCTTGCCACCGCGATTATTAATTTACCGTTTTACATTCGCGTCACACGCACTGAAGTAAACGTGCGGCGTGATGCTGGTTTTGTTGAAGCGGCCAAGCTAGCAGGTAACAGTGAATTAAGAACACTTTTTGTTCACATCATGCCCAACGTATTTCCACCCCTCGCAGTGCAAATTTCACTCAATATGGGTTGGGCAATTTTGAATGCTGCAGGCCTTTCATTCATCGGTTTAGGTGTAAGGCCGCCTGAAGCAGAGTGGGGAATTATGGTGGCCGAAGGCGCTCAATATATTGTGTCGGGTGAATGGTGGGTCGCCCTTTTTCCGGGTGCCGTTCTGATGTTGGCAGTATTTTGTTTTAACCTCATGGGTGATGGCTTGCGCGACATCATCGACCCGAAGAAGCGAACATGATGGATACTGCTGCCCCAGATGTTTCAGCCCCAATATTGAGTGTTCGAAACTTGAGCTTGGAATTCAAAACCCGATCCGGCACCGTCAAAGCCTTAGATAACGTAAGCATTGAAATTTCTAAAGGTCAAACCGTTGGCTTAGTTGGTGAAAGTGGCTCTGGCAAAAGTGTGCTGTCGTATGCCATTCTCTGGCTATTAGACAAGGCAGCACATATCACTTCTGGCGAAGCGATTTTTGGCGGTTTAAATCTTTTCACCACGAACGATATTAACGATATTCGTGGCCGCGAACTATCGATGATTTTCCAGAACCCAAAGGCCGCCCTCAACCCGATTCGACCGATTGGAAAGCAGTTAGAAGATGTGCTGAAAAGGCATCAAGCAATTCTAGGTTCCAATATGAAAGCACGTGCAATCGCCGCTTTAGCAGAGGTCAAAATTCCTGATCCTGAGCGTCGCTATCATGCTTATCCGTTCGAACTATCTGGTGGAATGTGCCAGCGAGTCATGATTGCGTTGGCCTTAGCTTCCAGGCCCGCACTCCTAATCGCAGACGAACCAACCACCGGCTTAGACGTTACAACTCAAGCCAGTGTGATGGCTTTGATCAGCGATCTTGCCAAAGAGCGCAATATGGCAACCCTGTTAATCACCCATGATTTGCATTTAGCTGCACAAGTGTGCGATCGTATTGTGGTCATGCACGCAGGTCAGGTAGTAGAAGGTGCTGACACCGTGGCAATGTTTCAACAGCCTAAGCACCCTTACACAAAGCAACTGATTCGTTCTACACCACAGGGCGAAGGCCAATTAAGTGATTTAGCTTCCATTGCGGGGGCAATCCCCGATTTACGGCGAACTGATCTTCCTGAATGTCGATTCTCAGAGCGCTGTGGACAAGTCACCGAGACTTGCAGAGCCACTTTGCCAGTCGTCAAAGATTACGCGAGCCGATTCGTGAGATGCCATCATGCTTGAGTTAAAAGATGTGCATAAGCACTTTATGCTCGGAAACAAACACGGCGTTTTACATGCAGTCGATGGGGTTTCACTCAAGTTAGAAGCGGGCAAAACCCTTGGGCTGGTCGGTGAGTCAGGTTGCGGTAAATCAACGCTCGCACGCTTAATTACTCGCACGCTCGATATCACTAGCGGCTCGCTTGTTTTCGATGGTGAGGACATTGGTAAGGTTGCGACCAAGAATATGGCCAAACACGCAAAGCGTCGCGACATTCAAATGGTATTCCAAGACGCGCTCGGCAGTATTAACCCAAGCTTTCATGCCTTCGATGCAATCGCAGAACCCCTGCGACGCTTAGCACCTCGTGCAGATCTCAAAGCGAAAGTAGAAGCAGCGGTTGCAGCGGTCGGCCTGCCTGATATCTATCTTTATCGCTATCCTCATCAACTCTCAGGTGGCCAGTTAGCAAGGGTTGGAATCGCCAGGGCTATCGTGCTCGAACCAAAGCTCCTAGTACTCGATGAGCCTACCGCAGCCTTAGATGTTTCTGTACAAGCTGTTGTGTTGCAAACACTCGCTAAACTCAGAGATGAGATGAAGATTGCGATGATCTTTGTATCGCACGATCTCAATATAGTTCGGCTACTATGTGATGATGTGATGGTGATGTATATGGGTAAGCTTATGGAATCTGGTGCAGCACATTCGGTATTTACATCAGCCAAACACCCTTACACCAAAGCACTAATTGCCTCAATCCCTTCTGTTGAGAGAAGGCTTGCGGGCCTAGGTGCCCTAGCTAGTTTGATGAAAGACGTCGAACCGCAAAGCCCCATCAACCCAAGCGCAACGTCGTGTCGCTTCTACGGTCGTTGCGCCAGTAGCATCGAAAAGTGTGGATTAACGATGCCTGAGCTCAAAGAAGTGGACCATCATCAGGTGAGTTGTCACTTGGTTACAAGTTAGCGGTTTAATGTTCAATAAAGAGGACGACATGAGTATTGAAATTGAAGACAAAACAAACATAGAAGCCTATGCAAAGGCAGTGGCAAAGTTGCAGGGAATTCCGTTAAGCGATGAAAAACTCCCTGCCGTGGTGATGTATCTCCAACTGGCCGGGCGCATGGCAGCGGCACTCGATAAAGTTGAACTAGGCTTAGAAGAAGAATTAGTTGCAATCTACAGAGTAACTCCATGACTACAACCTTAAACCGACAGTCAGCAAAGCAGCTAAGCGCACTATTTACCAAAGGTGAGGTGAGTGCTCTTGAAATCGCAGATGCGCATTTAAGTACCATTGATAAAGAAAACCCAACGTTTAATGCCTTTACCGAAATTACGAGTGCCCGTATGCGAGCGGAGGCCAAACGTTTAGATAGTTTGGGTAAGGAGAAAGCCGCCGAACAACCATTTTGCGCAATCCCCTATGCGGTAAAGAATCTATTTGATGTCGCAGGAGTTCCGACTATTGCAGGCTCAAAGGTTTATGCCAGCGCACCAGCGGCTGCGCACGATTCATACCTTGTGGAGCGCATGTGCAACACCGGAGGAATGTTGGCAGGTTGCCTGAATATGGACGAGTTTGCATACGGCTTTACCACCGAGAACACGCATTACGGGCCATCGCGAAATGCTTGGGATATCACCCGCATCGGTGGTGGATCGTCGGGTGGCTCAGCAGTGGCGGTTGCGAGCGGGATGGTGCCGATTAGTTTAGGGTCTGACACAAATGGTTCTATCCGCGTTCCCGCTTCGCTCAATGGCATCTATGGCTTGAAACCCACCTTCGGCAGGCTTTCGCGCCGAGGAACATTTCCTTTTGTTGCAAGCTTAGATCACCTAGGGCCTTTTGCGCGCGACATTTATGATTTGGCACTTGCCTACAACATGCTGCAAGGCAGCGACAAGCTGGACCCCGGATATAGCGCCCCTTCCATAGCACCGATTACTGCGGCCAATTTAGATGGGTCATTTCCCTCTATCGATGGCCGCCCAGTACGAGCGGCTCGACTCAGCGGCTACTTCGATGTCAACGCCGGTGCTTATGCAACCGCAACATCGAAATTGGCAGCTAGCCTTCTTGGCGCAAACGATGAAGTTGAGTTACCCAATGCTAGTCTCGGTCGAGCCGCCGCTTTTCTGATCACCAATGCGGAAGGCGGCGCTTTACACACACCATGGCTACGTACCCATCAAGCAGAGCTAGAGCCCCTGTCGGTTGACCGGTTTATTGCTGGCGCACTTTCGCCCGCACAATGGTATTTAAAGGCCCAACGTTACCGCCGACATTTTCGAGACGAAGCATTAAAGCTTTTCGAAAAGCACGATATCTTGATAGCCCCCGCAACGCCAATGTCGGCGCCCACCATAGGCACTGAGTGGATAGAAATCAATGGGCAAAAAATGCCCTGTCGGCCAGCGATGGGCATTCTCACACAACCGATATCGTTTATCGGGTTACCGGTGCTGGTTGCGCCGCATAGATCAACTACGGAGGCAATGCCAATCGGAATTCAAATTATTGCACCGCCTTGGCGAGAAGATTTAGCGTTTGCTGCGGCAGCTGTGCTTCAGGCAAAGGGGTTTAGCGCTAATTGTGTTTTAGTGAAATAACGAGGCAATGATGGAAATTAATTCACCGAAAGTATTGGCCGAAGTCGAAGCTGCATTTGATCGATATGAGCAAGCGCTTGTTACTAATGACATTGCAGTTTTAGATGAGCTTTTTTGGAATAGTACGTACACTTTGCGATATGGTGTTGGCGAAAACCTGTACGGCTATAAAGAGATTGCAGACTTTCGGGCCTCCCGCCCGAGCGCGGGACTAAACAGAACAGTTTTGCGCACAGTCATTACTACCTATGGCGATGCAATGGCTACGGCCAATATTGAATTCCAACGAGCGGGTGGTAACAAGGTAGGCAGGCAGAGCCAAACTTGGGTGAAAATGCCAGAAGGATGGAGGGTTGTTGCTGCTCATGTAAGCTTAATGCTCTGAAAATCTGCAACCTAAAGAACCTTCATGGCCACATCTCTCTCAGAGCTTGCCTATTCTAAGATCAAAGGGGAAATAGCCAACTTTAAGTTAATACCCGGAGATCGCTTTTCCGAGAACAGCCTCGTTAAACAGTTAGCGATGTCGCGCACACCAATTCGCGAAGCCTTGTTTAAACTGCAACAAGAAGGTTGGGTCGAGGTTCAATTTCGCAGCGGCTGGCTGGTAAAGCCTTTCGACTTCAATCGCTTCGAACATTTATATGATCTACGCTTGGTTTTAGAAACTGCGGCAGTCAGGCGATTGGCTGATGCGGAAACCGTTGCGTTAGATGCACTTACCGCAATTTGGCTAGTTGCGCTCAAGGATAGGGAAACCGATGGCAAGCGGGTTGCTAAGCTAGACGAAGCATTTCACACCGGCTTAATTTCCGCCTTAGGCAACCCAGAAATTGCCCGCGTTCATCAAGATGTTACTGAACAGATTCGCATCATTCGGCGACTAGACTTCACGCAGACCTCGCGTATCGAAGCAACGTATGACGAGCATGGGCAAATCTTGCGGGCCATCGCTATGCACAGAGCAGACCAAGCAATATTGCTTTTACGCACCCACATTGAGACGAGTAAAACAGAAGTTCGTAAAATGACGTTATCCGAGCTATCTCAAGCTCGTAGTAGAAAACGACAAACAAAGTAAAAGGAACCCAATGCTCACTCTCGCTCAAGCCAACGCCATCATCGATTCCGCATTAAAGGCATCGAACTCGCTCAAATACAAGCCGATGGGGGTGGTCGTTCTCGACACTGCTGGCCATGTGATTGCTTCGCAACGTCAAGACGGCGCCAGTATGTTCCGCCTCGATATTGCCACGGGTAAATCATGGGCAGCCATTGCCATGGGCGCATCGAGCCGTACCTTGCTACAACGTGCTAAGGACAATCCACACTTTTTCTCTGCGCTTGCATCAACCGCCCAAGGGAAGTTTCTGCCTCAGACTGGTGCTGTATTGATTAAAGACGCAAGCGGCGCAACGATTGGCGCAGCAGGTGCATCGGGTGGTACAGGAGACGAGGACGAGCAAATTGTGATTGCTGGTATTGAAGCGGTTGGCTTCACTCACGGCTAAGGTTGTTTGCGTAGCGGCTAGTTTTGATAGCTCAACACCGCCAACGCTTGCACTCGATGATTTCAGCGAATGCACGGCGCGTTGCAACTTCTTCGGTTAAGTGGCCCCGAACCCTGCAGCAATAGTACTGAAGGCTGGGCGCAGGGTAAATAATCAGTTGAAGCTGCTATTTTTTATGTGCTTCAGTTCCATCAAAAGCGATAGTCGAGCGATGCCCTGGAATTGTCGGGGTCGTAGAAATAGGTACAACATCAATTTCTTCAATATACACAGGCCGCTCGGAAACACCGAGCGCTTGCGTGCGTTTGTAGGTTGCGTTTGTAGGTTGCGTTTTTAGGTGGCGCTTCTACTCCTTGCCTGATCATTTATTCTTGTGGCTTAATCTTTGCGGTCTCGGCAACAGCCCCCCAACGCACTAAATCACTGCTAACTAAGCGGGTTAACTCTTCGGCAGTTGAGCCTGTCGGCGTCACTTGAATAGACGCCATCTTCGCTGCGATATCGGGCAATTTCACGATACGATTAATCTCGACTTCTAATCGTGCAACCACCGCGGCTGGAGTTCCTGCCGGCGCAAAAATACCTGCCCAATAGCGAAACTCAATGTCTTTAAAACCTAACTCAGCCATGGTAGGCACATTTGGAAATGCGGCCAAACGCGTCGGTGACGTTACTGCAAGCGCCCGTACTCTGCCATCTTGAATCAACGGCGTAGCTGGGCCGGTATCGACCATCGACATCACTAAATCGCCAGAGATCAAAGCAGTGAGTGTTTCAGTCATGCTTTTATATTGAATAAACTCACCCGGCGTGCCGGTTTTTAGCCGAAACAATTCCGAGGCAAACTGAAACGCTGGGCCGGAGCCACCGTAATTTGATTTTTCCGGGTGCGATTTCATGTGGGCCACTAAATCTTGCACCGAGTTGAATGGCTGTTTGGCGCTCACCACCAGTAACAATGGGAAGGTAGCGACCAGTGAAATTGGCGCAAAGTCTTTAGTCGCAGAGTAGCGAAGCTTGGGCACAAGAATCGGTGTAAACACCATATTGCCAATCGGCCCCATCAGTAAGCTGTAGCCATCAGCGGGTGCCTTTGCGACAAAGTCTGTAGCGATGATGCCGCCCGCACCAACTTTATTTTCCACCACTACCGGTTGGTTTAAATTAGCCGACAACTTTTGTCCAATCAAGCGTGCCAAAGTATCCATACCGCCACCGGCACCTTGGCCTACGTAAATACGAATGGGTTTGTTTGGAAACTCCTGAGCCATGGAATTTAGACTGAACAATAAACTCAGCGCCGACAAGACCATCAAACACGATTTTGTAAATCGCATACCATCTTCTCCAACTATTCTTTTATATCTGAGTTTAATCTTAAGCTGAACATCATGCCTTTAGTAAAACCATCCTCAGCTCCTCCATTAGTCATTGATTTTCATGCCCACCAGTTGGAAAGGCAGGTATTCGCAGCCTCCACAAACAAAACCGTATTTACCGGTTTTGGGGCCACGCCTGCGGCTGCACCACGGCCCGGTGCACAACAATTACTCGGGCGAATTTTCGAGCCTGAAACTGTGCTCGAAGACATGGACAGCCGGGGCATTGATATGTCCGTCGTCACATCAAGCACAGTGCTACAGGGCACGTCTTGGGCCGATGCGAATACGGATCTTCGTTTATGCCAGTTAAGCAATGAACAATCGGCACAGTGGCAAGGCAAACACCAAAACCGTTTTATCGGTAGCATGGTTTTACCGCTACAAGACTGCTCACTCGCAATTGCCGAACTTCGACGCGCCTACGCAACGCTGGGCTTAAAAGTAGCCAACGTATCGTCAAGCTACAACGGTGTTTACATGGGCGACCCAATTTATCACCCCTTCTGGGAGGCAATCGAAGCCCTCGGTATCGTGACTTGGATTCACCCCGAAGGCACTTGGGATAGTTGGTTTCAACGCTACGCATTGTGGAACTCCCTAGGGCAATCCATCGAAGAAGCTAAATGCATGGCGTCATTAATCTACGAAGGCGTGATGACGAAATTTTCGAAGCTCAATATCGTGATGGCGCACGGCGGTGGCTACTTCCCTCATTACATGGGGCGCATGGATAGAAACACGGCGAACCGACCAGATACCGTGCGTAATATGAACGGAGAATCGCCCAGCTCATTTTTAAAGAAGTTTTACTACGACTCTTGCGTCTATGACCCACAAGTTTTCAAAGTGCTAGTTGAGCGAGTGGGCGCTGAGCGCATCGTAATGGGTAGCGATTACCCGGTAGGCGAGAAAGACCCTATTGCTTGGCTACAGTCATGCGGTGTTGAAGGTCAAGCATTAACTGCTATTGCGGGTGGCAATGCCGCCGCACTTCTCGGCGTCGCGACGCTTTAAGTCGCAGTCATCCAACGCCTACTCGCAAAACTCACTACATCGACTAACGCAACTAATGTGATCATCGCGATAAGTATCGAGCTTGTTTCACCCATTTGAAACAAACCCATATGAAACGCCAGCATTTGGCCTAAGCCACCGGCACCGACAACACCCAACACTGCGGCTGCGCGAATGTTATTTTCCCAACGGTATAGCGTGTAACTTAGTAATTGGGGAATCACTAATGGCAAGGTTGAGAACCAAAACACTTTGGCTTCGCTGATACCGCGCACCCGCAGTGCAAAGCCAGGTCCACCCTCAACGTTTTCAATACTCTCCGCGAACAAACGCCCCAACACGCCCGCAGTATGCAGGCCTAATGCCATCGCTCCAGCGAAAGGCCCGAGCCCTACGCAAATCAAAAGCAATGAGGCCCATACCAATTCCGGAATACTTCTCAGCGCATTCAAGATAAGCCTAGTTGGTCCACGAAGCCGCGCACGATCATCTGCAAACGTCTTACTCGCGGGAAGTGCTAATGCTAGCCCCAGCACCGCTGCGATGATGGTACCAATCGCACTCATTGCCAAGGTTTCCCATGAGGCGATGATTAGTTTAGTAAGAAACTTTGTAGAGGTTTCAGGGGAGAACAATTCGCCTATGAACTTCGCCATACGCCCAAATGCTTCAGGGCTTAAAAACTTCGCCCATTGCAGATCGAGTGACCAGAAGCTTGCTACCGACAGCACGACCAAACTGAGGACAAACCAACAGGCCTTGCAACGTGCATCGAAAAGCTTTGGTGGCAATCGATACATGTCGTTTGCGGCGGTTGTATCAGGTGGGCTCATCCAAGCTCCTTACGCAACCAAGCACTCACGTAGTCCGCTACCCCTACCAAAATCACAAACATGATCAGCATGGTCGCGACTTCAGAGCCCGCGAACATTTTCATCGATACGTCCATTTGTTGGCCTAAACCACCAGCACCCACAAAGCCTAAAACTGCAGACGAACGAATCGCACATTCCCATCGATATACCGTGTAGCTGGTGATCTCAGCGGCATTTTGTGGCAATAAACCATAGAAAAACGCTTGCAATCGACCGCTACCATTTCGCAATAAAGACTGCGTACCGTGAGCATCGCCACTTTCGAGTATTTCGGCATACACTTTGCCAAGCATGCCGCCGTAGGTGAGTGCAATCGCAATGACCCCCGAGGTTGGGCCTAAGCCTACCACCCGTACAAATACTAACGCCCAAATGAGTTCCGGCACGCTTCGAAGAATAATGAGCACCCACCTCACCAATGTTCTCAACGCACGCGCAGGCCACGACATTGAACCCGACAAACTTGAGATTGAAAGGGTACGGGTTGCTAGCAATGCTAGTGGAATGGCGATTACTAGCGACAAGGTAATGCCTGCTGTTGCGATCGCCACGGTGCGCCACGTCTCTTTGAGCACCATCAACAGGAATTCTGGCTGTACCTTGGGCGGTACCATGTCGCGCAGAAAATTCAACGCGGGCTTTAAGTTATCGGGGTCGAGCAAAACCCACGGCTTAAACTCGGTGGCCACCATCAGTGGCCAGAGCAACACTATCGCTGCAACTGACCAGAACATGCGTTGAATAAATGCCGGATCTCGCTTGGCAAACTCTCGTGATTGACGAGGATTTCCAAGGCTTGTCTCTATCGACATTGCATCTGCGCGCGCGTTGGGGCGAGCGAAGTCAAATTCATATCGACCGAAGGGGCAGGCCCGGTGAGTTCATCCAGATGCTGCGAGTAAAGTTCGGTGAGCAAATCTTTAGTCACTTCAGCAGCAGGTAAATCGAAAGCCACTTCGCCATCGCGCAAGCCGATAATTCTCGGGAAACTTTCAATCGCAACTTCGACTTGATGTAAGGTTGCAATTAGAGTAGCGCCACGCGAACTTGCTGCTTCTCGCAAGGTAGCAATCGCCTGTTTTGATCGAGTTGGGTCAAGCGCGCTTAATGGCTCATCGACTAGCAACAAAGACGCGTCAGAGGCAAGCAGCCTAGCCAACCCTACTCGTTGCCGTTCGCCGCCAGACAATCGATCGACACGGTCAAATATTTTGTCACTTAAATCAAACTGCGCTAACGCTCTATCGGCCAATGCGATATCGGTCGGATAAAAAAGGCTCTTTAAGCTGGCAAAAAGGGATTGCTGCGGCAGCTTACCCGCCAACACCGCTGTCACAACCCGCTGCCTTGGCGGAAGTGGCGGGACTTGGGGTGCCAAGAACAAATCGCCTCGTAATAACTGCAACTGCCCTTTCGACAAAGCCCAAGGATTTTGTGCGTTAATCTCTAACACCCCGCTTAAGGGTTTAAGTGCGCAGGCTAATACGTGTAGCAAACTGGTTTTACCAGCCCCAGATGGGCCAATGACAGCCACGTGCTCGCCAGCCGACACCTTCAAACTTAAACCTCGAAGTGCAGCCGGAGCTGACGGCTTTGCGGCAGGGTGTTTCGCTGACAAATCAGCTAGAGAAATGGTAGCGGAGGTACTCAAAGTCAGTCTTGTTGAAAAATTGCGCTATAGCGAGCGGCGAAGCTTAGCACTTTATCAAAACTTATGGATGCGTGGTGCCACTCGTTAAGTAGACTAATGGTCACTTTCCTTACGAATGCCGTCCGATACCGATAGGAGTTAAAAACTGAATCACTTCAGGTCTAACTCTTTAAAAACCTCTTGCGCCAACTTAAACGATTCAAGCGCCGCCGGAGCACCGCAATATACGCCTACTTGCAGAAATATCTCGCGCATTTCTTCTTTAGTAACGCCATTGTTCAGCGCGCCACGAATATGAATTTTTAACTCATGCGGGCGATTGATCGCGCTCAACATGGCCAAGTTCAACATACTGCGGGTTTTCAAAGGCAAACCATCGCGCGCCCAAACCGCACCCCAAGCATGCTCAGTTAAATATTGCTGCAAAGGCTCAGTGAAATCGTCCATCCTCGACATTGCATCATTCACATATTTATCGCCAAGCACCTTCTTGCGAACCGCAAGGCCAGCCTTAAAAGCTTCGTTTTCGTTCATACTCATATCTTCACCCTTTAAATTTTTTGAAAGCCCAAAATGATCGTCGTTCATCACCTCAATGATTCTCGCTCACAACGCATTCTGTGGCTCTTAGAAGAATTGAACGTCCCCTATGAAATTAAACACTACCAGCGCGACGCACAAACTCGCTTAGCGCCACCCGAACTTAAAGCGATTCACCCGTTGGGAAAGTCGCCTGTAATCACCGATGACGGCCGAGTCATTATCGAATCCGGTGCCATCATCGACTACATCGTGCGGCACTACGGGCAAAAGTTGCAACCCTCTGTGGCATCGAAAGAATACGACGACTACCAACAATGGCTGCACTACGCGGAGGGTTCGGCAATGCTGCCCTTGCTGCTTAAGCTATACGTTTCTCGCCTAGGAGATGCTGGCGCGCCCTTGTCACCCCGCATTGAAAGCGAACTTGCCAACCATATCGGTTTTGTGAATTCCAGCTTAGAG